>JBEANK010000077.1:0-5110 GCA_041165485.1 Actinomycetota bacterium
AATTTGAGCCTGAGCTCTGTGCCTTCTATTACCAAAATCGCCATAGAAAGAAGGGTACTCCTGTCGCCACATGTGGTTGGCTCCCTTCATGAGCACACCACATATCTCGGCTAAAAAGGGCGACATCGCCGATCGCATCCTTCTACCTGGCGACCCACTGCGCGCTAAGTGGATTGCAGAAAACTACTTGCAAGATGTCACACAATTTAATGCGGTGCGTAACATGTTTGGTTTTACCGGAACATATAAAGGTCAACGCGTTTCTGTCATGGGTACAGGAATGGGACTTCCATCTATTTCAATTTACGCCACTGAACTTTTCAATGAATACGATGTGCAGGTCGCAATTCGTATCGGAACATGTGGTGGATTGCTCGAAAAGACAAAGATTGGTGATGTCATCCTTGCTATGACCGCTTCGACTGATTCAAATATTAATCGTCGATTCACCAACAACTTGGATTTTGCACCTCACGCAGATTTTCAACTTTTGCTAGCAGCTTATGAAGCTTCCAAGGGCAATCCAAATGTTCACATCGGCGGAATTGCATCGATGGATTATTTCTACGATGAAACAGATTCGGCGCAAAAGTTAATTCAACATGGTGTACTAGGTGTTGAAATGGAAGCTAACGCTTTGTATTCAATCGCAGCACGTAAGCAAAGACGTGCACTTGCCGTCTTAACTGTTTCTGATCACATCATTACCCACGAATCAATGCCATCGGAACAACGTGAGAAGTCACTTAATGCGATGGTTGAAATTGCACTCACCGCAGCCCTGAAGGGATAAACATGAGTACATCTGAAGTGTTGTTGCTTGGTATTGTCACATTCATTTTGATTGATTTCGCCGCTGGTCGAGTGATTGATTATTTGAATGAAAGCGGTAAGAACAAGCCCCTATCCCCCGTTGCCTCTGAAATCTACAACGCAGATGAGTATGCAAAATCCCTTGAATACGGCACCGCTAAGTACAAAGTTGAGCTATTTACCTCTGTAATCAGCACCGTTGTAATGCTTTCAGCGATTATCTTGGGCTGGTTTGCCTGGCTGGATCAGCTAATTCGAGACCGTTTTAGCAATAACTTGCTCATAACAGTCATATTCTTTGGGGTACTAATCATCGGAGGAATGCTGGCAAATCTTCCAATTTCTTATTACTCAACATTTGTCATTGAAGAAAAGTTTGGCTTTAACAAAACAACTAAGAAGTTGTTCGTGATGGATTCAATTAAGCAATTGCTGCTGAGCGTTGCCCTTGGCCTACCGATCATTTATTTAATCGCTTGGATTTATCAAAACCTTGAATCCGCTTTCTGGTTGGTGGGATGGCTAGCGGTTTCTGCAATCTCACTTTTCATGTTCATCTTTGGCACACGTATTTTCTTGCCAATGTTCAACAAGTTGAAGCCACTGCCTGAAGGTGAACTTCGTTCAGAGGTTGAGGCGTACTGCCAGTCTCAAGGTTTTCCACTTTCTAAGTTGTGGGAGATGGATGCCTCAAAGCGTTCTACAAAGTTAAATGCATTTTTCTCTGGCATGGGCAAGGTAAAGATCATTGGCTTGTATGACACCTTGATTGAAAAATTAACAACCAAGGAAACTGTTGCAGTCCTCGCTCACGAGGTTGGGCACTACAAGCGCAAACATGTCTACACAATGTTCGCATTTAGCAATGTTCAAACACTTGTTATTTTTTCATTAATGGGTTGGTTGCTGGGAAATCCAAACCTTTCTAAGGCGCTTGGTTCAGATACTCCTAGTTTTCATCTTTCAATGATCGCCTTCTTTATGCTTTTTACTCCTGTTTCAACGGTGCTGGGCTTGATTAATAACTCATTCTCGCGTTACAACGAGTATCAAGCAGATCAATACTCCATAGATACTTACCCGGGTGCTCGTGAACACATGTATTCAGCGCTTAAGAAACTTTCTGTCGAGTCCTTGAGTAACTTAAACCCTCACCCTGTTTATGTTGCGGTGCACTACTCACACCCACCGATTTTGGATCGGTTAGCAAACTTAAAGAAATAAGCAAAAGAAAAGGCTCCCCGAAGGGAGCCTTTTCTTTGTGTAACTAGGATTATCGAGGTACTTCAACCTCATCGAGACGAACAGCCTCACCAGAACCTTGTTGGTCAAATGGTGTGAAGTCGTACTCATCGTATGCTGCGTAAACCGCTGCCTTTGCTTCCTCAGTTGGCTCAACACGAATGTTGCGGTAACGAGCAAGACCAGTACCAGCAGGAATCAACTTACCGATGATGACATTCTCCTTCAGACCGAGCAATGGATCGCTCTTCTCTGAAAGTGCTGCATCTGTAAGTACACGAGTTGTCTCTTGGAATGAAGCCGCTGACAACCATGACTCAGTTGCAAGAGATGCCTTAGTGATACCCATAAGTTCTGGGCGACCTGAAGCAGCCTTTCCACCTGATGTCACGACGCGACGGTTTTCAGCCTCGAAACGACCACGCTCAACAAGCTCGCCTGGAAGTAGCTCTGCATCTCCTGCTTCAAGCACTGTGATGCGCTTGAGCATTTGACGAACAATTACTTCAACGTGCTTATCGTGAATTCCTACACCCTGTGAGCGATACACAGATTGGATTTCATTAACCAAGTGAACCTGAGTTGCACGTGGTCCAAGAATACGAAGAACCTGCTTTGGATCAATCGCGCCGACAACCATCTTCTGGCCTACTTCAACACGTGAACCTTCTTCTACAAGCAGCTTCTGACGGCGAGTGATTGGGTAAGCAACCTCTTCGCCTCCATCATCTGGAGTAACGACGATCTTCTTGCCCTTTGCATCCTCGCGGAATGAAACAACACCAGCTGTTTCAGCGATTGGTGCAACACCCTTAGGTGTACGTGCTTCGAAGAGCTCGACGATACGTGGAAGACCGTGAGTGATGTCATCACCAGCAACACCTCCAGTGTGGAAGGTACGCATTGTTAGCTGTGTACCAGGCTCACCGATTGATTGTGCTGCAATGATTCCAACCGCTTCACCGACTGCAACACGCTGACCAGCTGCTAGTGAACGACCGTAGCAAGCTGCACATTGTCCGACCTTGCTATCGCAAGTTAGAACTGAGCGAATCTTTACTTCATCAACACCGGCTGCAACGAGTTCATCGATGTTGCGGTCACCAAGATCTGTACCTGCTGGAAGTAGAACCTTGCCATCTACTGCTACATCTTCAGACAATGTGCGCCCGAATACTGAAGTTTCGACATGGTCATGCTTAACAAGGTTGCCTGACTCTTGACGTACACCAATCTGAAGAACGAGACCGCGATCAGTACCGCAATCCTCTTCACGAATGATGACATCCTGAGCAACGTCGCAGAGACGACGTGTTAGGTAACCAGAGTCAGCGGTACGTAGAGCTGTATCTGCAAGACCCTTACGAGCACCGTGAGTAGAAATGAAGTACTCAAGCACTGAAAGACCTTCACGGAAGTTTGACTTAATTGGACTTGGAATAATTTCACCCTTTGGGTTAGCTACAAGTCCACGCATACCGGCGATCTGACGGATCTGCATCATATTTCCACGAGCACCAGAGAAGACCATCATCCACACTGGGTTAACGCGAGGGAAGTTTTCTTCCATCTCCTTACCCACTTCAGCTGTTGCCTTTGTCCAGATCTCGATCAATTCCTGACGACGCTCGTCATCAGTGATGAGTCCCTTTTCATATTGTGATTGAACCTTCTCGGCCTGTGTTTCGTAGCCCGCAAGAATTTCCTTCTTACGTGGAGGTGTCACAACATCTTCGATACCGATAGTTGCACCAGCACGAGTTGCCCAGTGGAAGCCAAGTGACTTCAACGCATCAAGCGTCTCAGCTACAACAACCTTTGGATAGAACTCAGCTAGACGATCAACGATTCCACCAAGTTGCTTCTTAGTGACATCAAGATCTACATATGGATAATCAGCTGGAAGCGCTTCGTTAAACAATGCGCGACCAAGTGTTGTCTGAATAGTTTCGCCAGTCTTTGAAAGACGAATCTTGATCTTTGCTTGCAATGAAACTGAGTGCTGATCGTGGGCCATGATCGCTTCTGCGATTGAACCAAATGCACGACCTTCTCCAAGTTCATTGTCGCGAACCATTGTTAAGTAGTAGAGACCAAGAACCATGTCCTGTGTAGGAGATGTAATTGGACGACCAGAAGCTGGTGACAAGATGTTGTTTGAAGACAGCATCAAGATACGAGCTTCAGCCTGCGCTTCAGCAGATAGAGGTAAGTGAACCGCCATCTGGTCACCGTCGAAGTCAGCGTTGAAAGCTGTACATACGAGTGGGTGAATCTGAATCGCCTTACCTTCAACCAATTGTGGTTCGAAAGCTTGGATACCTAAACGGTGAAGAGTTGGTGCGCGGTTAAGGAGAACAGGATGCTCTGCAATAACCTCTTCTAGAACATCCCAAACAACTGGGCGTGCACGCTCAACCATACGCTTTGCAGATTTAATGTTCTGCGCGTGGTTTAGATCAACAAGTCGCTTCATTACAAATGGCTTGAAAAGTTCAAGTGCCATCTGCTTTGGAAGACCGCATTGGTGCAGCTTCAACTGTGGACCTACAACGATTACTGAACGACCTGAGTAGTCAACACGCTTACCGAGCAAGTTCTGACGGAAGCGTCCTTGCTTACCCTTAAGCATGTCTGACAATGACTTCAGCGCACGATTACCTGGACCTGTAACTGGACGACCACGACGACCGTTATCGAACAACGCATCTACAGCTTCCTGCAACATACGCTTTTCATTGTTAACGATGATCTCTGGTGCACCGAGATCAGCAAGACGCTTCAAACGGTTGTTACGGTTGATAACACGACGGTAGAGATCGTTGAGATCTGAAGTCGCAAAGCGACCACCGTCGAGCTGAACCATTGGACGTAGATCAGGTGGAATAACTGGAACGCAATCAAGAACCATTGATGCTGGCTTGTTGCTTGTTGTAAGGAATGCGTTAACTACCTTCAAGCGCTTGATTGCACGAGTCTTCTTTGCACCCTTTCCATTTTCAGAAAGATCTGTAAGTAGCTTGTGCTCTGTCTCAAGATCAAATGTCTCTAGACG
>JBEANK010000078.1:0-5021 GCA_041165485.1 Actinomycetota bacterium
TCGCGCATTGATCAATCCAATGTTTTCGCGAGCATCTAATTCAAATCGAATTCCTAAAATTACAGAATCTCCAGTTACCCAAAGCCCACCCTGAGTTGGGGTTGGAGTAATCGCTGGAGGTTGAAGTTGTTGCTTCAGCTCATTTAACTGACGATCACCTTCAGCGATTGCACTGATTGCAGATGTAGCAGTCAAACCAAAAGTAGAGATAACAATGAGAAATACACCAAACTTTTGGCGCAATTGAACACGTTTGGTGCGGTACTTCATACCTTTAAACCAGTAATCAATCAGCCCAGTTCTAACTGGAAGTTCAACTAGTCGCAGGGAAATATCAGCTAGTGCAAAGACAATTAAGGTTCGAAGTGCATACAGCGCCCAAGTGGAGCCTTCAAGGTCAAAGTTGGGTCGAGTTACTTGAAAAACAACCCAGTGCCACAAATAAATTGCATATGAGCGTTCACCGATCCAGACAAATGGCTTACTGCTAAGAATTGGTGCAAAGCGAGATGCTGGATGGACAATAGAGGTAATAATCGCGCAGCCAAACAAACCTGCTAATGGGAAAGCGATTTTGTAGAGAGTTGGATCATTTTCATCGACAAATAAGAATGCAGCGATAATTCCTAGTAATCCAAAGACGCCAATTCCATCGATAAAATCCTGCGCTTTTTTGGAAACAGTTTCATTGAGGTTTTGTGGAATCCATCGGACGGCAAGTGCTGCCCCCAAGAACAAACCGATGCTGTGGGTATCTGTTCCAAAGTACACATGGCTAACCTGAGAGGCGTTGGCTGCATCTACTTGTAGCGAAACGAGGAGAAGTGCAATACCTGAGAAGGCCGCAATAAGAAGAGCAGCACCAGGGATTTTGTTCTTTCCAAAGTATCGCAACACCAGAAGGAGAATGAGTGGCCAAATGAGATAAAACTGAGCTTCAACCCCGAGCGACCAGGTGTGTTGCAGTAGTGGCGGCCGGCCGATTGCTTCAAAGTAATCTGTATGGCGAAAAACCAACCACCAATTCATGCCACCAAGTAGCGCGAATGGTGTGTCAGCTAAGAATCGGCGCATGGTGTCCGGTGCCCACGCTCCAACAAATACCGTTGTAAGGATGATCATGAAGAGCAAAGGTGGCAACAATCGTCGAATACGTGCCACATAAAAAGCTCGAAGATCTAATCCACCACTTCGCTGAATTGAATCTAGCAGTAAGCGGGTGATGACATAGCCAGAGATAACAAAGAAGAGATCAACACCTAAGAAACCACCTGGAATCCAGTTAAATCCAAGGTGATACAGCATCACCGCAATAACTGCGACAGCACGCAATCCATCTATGGCAGGTATGTAGCGGATGCCGCGGGGAGTGGACATGGCTGTTATGAGCTAATTGAAATTAGCGCTTAGCGGTTTTCTTGGCCGCGCTCTTCTTTGCAGGAGCTTTCTTCGCTGCCTTCTTGGCGGTTTTCTTTACACTCTTTCGTGGAGCATCAAGTGCTGGGCGTGTGCGCTGACTTGAAACCTTCAGCGGGCCTGGATTAATAAGCGTGTCATCCGCATTTAGATTATCCAGCACGCTCTTCTGTAACTCTTCTAATCTTTGGAAGGCACCATCTAGACGGTTGCGAGATTGTTGAATTGCAGATTCTGCAGCATCTAGTGATTGCTTTTGAATTCTGTAAAGGCGCTCTGCTTCAGAGATCACGCCAGCTAACCATTGGCGGTAACCAGAAACTTCAGTTGTTGCTTCAGTAATGATTCTTTCGCCCTCGCGACGAGCAGCTGTTGCAAGAACTGAAATCTCTCTCTTCTTGCTCTCCATCAAACTTTCTGCTTCTGCTTCAGCTTGTGCAATCTTCTCTTCAGCTTCAGATTCGGCGGCCTGAATGTATTTACGGCCTCGAGTTTCAGCACCCGAAAGAATTGAGCGGGCCTTTGCATCAGCAGCTTCTAACTCTTCTTTGGTTGCGCGAGTTGTTTCGGCAACTAAACGAGATGCAGCGGCTTGTGCCTTACTTTCGCGAGCCTGTGCAGATTTGATCATTGACATCGCAGTTTCAGTTGCAAGAATTTCAAACTCTTCTTTGGTCAAGCCTGTAATGTCGCGGCGAGATTTGAGATCTGCGATCTGTGCTTCAAGTTCGCGGATGCGGTCAACAGATGAAGGTTGGTTAGATTTTTCTTCCTCGCCGGTAAAGCCCACCCAGTTAAGGAAGCTCTTCTTTTCCGCCATCATGTACCCCGCTGCTCAATGAAAATAGATGTGGGCTTAGGTTAGAGCAAGGGCCTATTTACTGTAAATCGCCACTGAAATGGCTATGTACTGTGAGATCCATGCGGCTAAGACAAAGATATGGAAGAGCTCGTGGAAGCCAAAGTACTTGGCTTCGCGGCCAGGGCGCTTGAGCGCATAGAAGATAGCGCCCACAGAATAAAAGAGTCCACCAATTGCAATTGGCAGTAACACCCATAAACCACCCGCCCGATAAAGCGCTGGTGTGTAGAAGACAGCAACCCAGCCGAGAATCAAATAGTTAGCAACGTATAACCAACGTGGTGCGTTGATCCAAAAGACTCGCAATCCCACACCCAACGCCGCGCCAATCCACACCACAGCTAGCAAAAGTGTTCGGTCGCGACCGTCAAGTAATGCAACGGCAAATGGCGTGTAAGAGCCTGCAATGAGTAAATTGATATTTGCATGGTCCCAACGTCGCCAAATTTTCTTCTTTGCTGGTACCCATGGGACTCGATGGTAAATTGCGGAAACGCTAAAGAGCATGATCGCTGTAATTGAATATATTGCGACCGCAAACTTTAAAGATTCCTTACTTAATATGAAGAGTACAAGAGATGCGATGATTACCGCAGGCGTTGCACCTAAGTGAAACCAGCCCCTTAACTTTGGGGGAATTACTGGAAGCTGGCTCATACCTGTAAGCCTAGGGTAATTACCATTATTTGCCCGTGGACAAAGGCACAAGCCACTGCCAAACTTGCGCCATGACACATAGATCACCCATATTTGAAATCAGCGATGTTTATATCGATCAAGAAGCGGCATTAAGTCCAATGAGCTGTACCTACCTTGGAAATGGTTTAAACCAGGACAAGTTAGATGACTTCTCAATTGCAGCCGCCGAAGTAAGTGCGAACTTAACTCGTGAAACCTTGAAGAAGTTGGACTCTCTTGAGCCCATTGATGAGATCGATCGCATCGCCAAGGCGGTTATGAAGGAGCGTCTTGAATCAGGTCTTGCTCTTCATGACAGCAAAGAGTCATTTGTACTCTGGAATGTTTTGACATCCCCACCTTCAAATGTGCGTTCAATCTTTGAACTAATGCCTAAGAACTCAGCCCAAGATTTTGACAATATTGCTAAGCGTCTAGCCGCGGTAGATGGTGCTTATAAATCTTGGTGCGAAACCATCATGATCATCGCTAAAGAGGGTAAGACAACTGCGCAGCGCCAAGTTAAGGGTGTTATTGAGCAGCTTGATAGCTATGCAAAGGGCGGCTACAGCGCGATGTGTAAAAACTTTGATGCTGATGGAAAGTATCCAGCGATTCATGAAGCTGCAAAGCTGGCAGAGAAAGCATCTGCAGAGGCTGCAGATTTCTTACGAACCAAGTACCTGCCAATTGCAACACCTAATGACGCAGTTGGCGCAGATCGCTATGCGGTGTGGGCCCGTTACTTCACTGGTGCACAACTTGATCTTCCAGCAACATATGAGTGGGGCAAGCAAGAGCTCAAGGCGATCAACGATCGCATGTGGGAGCTTGCAAAGGTTATTAACCCATCTGCAAAGACTCTTCGTGAGGTAGCAGATACTTTGGATAATGACCCTAAGTACAAGGTTGTTGGTCCTGAAAATGTTGTGAAGTACCTTCAAGATTTCACCGATGCCGCCATGAAGCGTATGAATGGTGAGTTTTTTGAAATTGATCCGCGAGTTGCAGTTTGTGAGGCACGTCTTGCGCCAGAAGGCAGCGCATCTGCTCCTTATTACAACCCGCCCTCAGAGGATCTATCTCGTCCAGGTACAACCTGGATTCCAATGTTAGGAAAAAATGAGGTGAGCAACTGGCACCTGGTCTCAACCTGGTATCACGAAGCTGTCCCTGGACATCATCTGCAGTTTGGAACCGCCGCAATTGAGAAGGATCGTCTAAGTCGATTCCAACGACAAGCTGCTTGGATCAGCGGCTATGGCGAGGGCTGGGCGTTGTATGCAGAGCGTTTCATGAATGAACTTGGTGCATTTGATGAGCCAGGAATTGAAATGGGTTACCTATCTGCTCAAGCTTTGCGTGCTGCACGTATCGTTGTTGATATCGGAATGCACCTTGGATATAAGGATTTCGATGGCAATGTGTGGAACGCTGAAAGCTCACGCAAGCTGCTCAATGAGCAAGCTTTGTTGGATGAGGATCATTCACGCAGCGAAACCGATCGTTACTTGGGCTGGCCGGGACAGGCAATCTCATACAAGGTTGGTGAGCGGGTCTGGATGAACTCTCGCGAGGATGCAAAGGCGCGACTTGGCGATTCCTTCAATATGAAGAAGTTTCACAGCTACGCATTGAAGCTAGGACCAATGGGACTTGATCCATTTGCCGCTGAGATGAAGTTATGGGCGGGTCAGTAAGTTACTACGAAGTAATTTAAGATGTTTCCGTAATTAAAAAGTGGGGCGGTACGGGTGATTTCACCGGTATCGCCCCACTTTCTCTCTTATTTACCCTCAATGGATAAAAATATCTGCACAAAATTGCTCATTTAGTAGTGCAAAAGGTTCGCAACAGGGTCACACTATGCATATCGAAGGTCAAGGGAGCTCCTCGAGGTCTCCCAGGGTCAACGGTCTGAGAGGGATCAAAAGGATTCCTCCACATATCCTCACGGAGGCTAATTAAATGCAATTAGATAGCAACCAATGGAATCTGGTCTATAACACATTCTCGTTTGGCCTGATTTCTATGCTCGCTTGCACGATTTACACACTTGTTTCAC
>JBEANK010000079.1:0-7345 GCA_041165485.1 Actinomycetota bacterium
CGTGCAGGTGGTGCACCTTATTTACACACCTTGATTTCATCAGTTCCAACAGCTGCTAACGCTGGTTACTACGCAAAGATTGTTCGCGAGCATGCAATCATGCGTCGCTTAGTTGAAGCTGGAACAAAGATTGTTCAATACGGTTACACAACTGAAGGCGAAGTCGATGAGATGGTCGACCTTGCACAAGCTGAGGTGTACGCGGTTACTGAACGTCGCTCCTCTGAAGATTATGTACAACTCTCAACACTGTTGCCACAAGCACTTGATGAGATCGAAGCGATCTCAAAGGGAATTGGTGTTGAAGGTGTTAAGACTGGATTTAAAGATCTTGATCAATTAACACATGGTCTGCATCCAGGAAATATGATTATTTTGGCTGCACGTCCTGCGATGGGTAAGTCAACACTTGGTTTGGATATTGCACGTCACGCATCAATTCATGATGGACAAACCTCTGTAATTTTCTCTCTTGAAATGTCAAAGAGTGAAATCACAATGCGTATGTTGTCCGCCGAAGCTCGTGTTGGTTTGAACAATATTCGTTCTGGATCTTTATCTGATGATGAATGGTCACGTCTTGCACGCCGTATGGGTGAAATTTCAGAGGCGCCACTGTTTATCGATGACTCTCCTAACCTTTCCATGATGGAGATCCGCGCAAAGGCACGTCGCTTAAAGCAGCGTCATGATCTGAAATTAATTGTTATCGACTATCTACAGTTGATGTCCAGCGGTAAAAAGGTTGAAAACCGCCAGCAGGAAGTATCTGAGTTCTCCCGTCAACTGAAGTTGATGGCTAAGGAGCTCAATATCCCTGTTATCGCTATCTCACAGCTCAACCGTGGACCTGAGCAACGTGTTGATAAGCGACCAATGCTCTCTGATCTTCGTGAATCTGGATCTATCGAACAGGATGCAGATGTTGTCATTATGTTGCACCGCGATGATATGTATGACTCACAAAACCGAACCGGTGAAGCGGATTTAATTGTTGCTAAGCACCGTAACGGACCAACGCGAACAATTACCGTTTCCGCGCAGCTTCACTATGCACGGTTCTATGACATGCCACAAAACCCAGGTGGCGGACAGGACTGGACGCAACAACGTGAAGCTACAAATACTGCGCCAGAGGATAATTTCGGAGCTTAAGCGGTTTTATTGCGGGCTTGATCAGCCATATAAATTCCAGCGATAACGATTACTCCACCGATTAGCTGGATAACGCTCCAGGATTCATTAAACCAAAACCATGCGATGCCGCCAACGAAAATCGGCTCCAACATTCCAAAAGCACTTGTTGTAGAGGCCTTCAAATGTTTTAAAGCTGCAATAGTGCAAAGATATGGTCCTATTGTTCCAATCAACACGACATAAAGAATCAAAACCCAACCAGAAGCACTATTTCCTTCTAAAGGTCCACCTAATGGGATCGAGGATGTGAATACATCAAATGGGAATTGCCACACCGGTAGGAGTAGACACCAGGTGAGCGCTGCGAAGAAAAATCCCCACATCGTGATCGAAGCGCCATCTCGTGTTTTTGATACTCCTTCGCCAACTACAAAATAAATGGCAACAGCGATAGCTGATGCAAAGGCTGCAATCACACCAATGCCATCCAGTGTTAACCCATCCCACACTTGAGCCACAAAAGCTAAGCCGGTCAGAGCTAATACAAGTGCAATCCACATTTGATTAGGAACATATTTCCGCTTCACAAAACGTAAGTAGAGAACGATCCAAACAGGAGCGGTGAACTCAATTAACAGGGCGATACTTACATGCATCCGCGAGATAGCCAGAAAATAGGTGCCATTGACCGCTGCAATACCGAAGGCTCCAAGTGCTGCCAGACGTGGAATTTCAGTCTTGGTTATACGAAAGGTCTGTGGTGCCCGACGCCATAAATAAAGCGCAAGTATCGTTGTAGCTCCGATGGCGCGAACTTGAGCCAAGCGCCATGCGCTGATGTGTCCATCGAGAAGTAGTTTGGATGAGATGCCATTGCTAGCAAACATCAACGCCGAAAGAATTAATAGCAACTCATTACGGCGGTGCTTAAGCATTCAATAAGGGTAACTTATTAAAAGGCGCTTTCAGGGATTTCCATGATTGATCCATCAGTTGCTTCAACGATCTTACGATCTGCGGTGATGTGAGGCAGATAGTTATGAACGAAGAATTTTGCTGCTGCAACTTTGCCTGTGTAGAAATCTGTGTCCTTACCAGCGTTCGGTAGCTTCTCCGCAGCGATATCTGCCTGACGTAGCAACAACCAGGATGTGATGATGTCGCCAACAGCCATTAAGCAGCGAGATGTATTAAGACCAACCTGATAAATCTTTACCGGATCTGTTTGTGATTCCATCGCATGTCCAACTAGAACCGCAACAATTCCATTCAAATCACCAAGTGCCTTAAGGAGCAACTGCTTTTCTTCAGCATGTGCACCACCTGTTTCTGCAAACTTCTGAATCTCTTTACCCAGTAGACCAAGTGCGCGTCCACCATCTTTAACAACCTTGCGGAAGAAGAAATCTAAACCTTGAATTGCAGTTGTTCCCTCATACAAGGTATCGATCTTTGCATCACGTACATACTGTTCTAGTGGCCAATCGCGAGTAAAGCCCGCGCCACCAAATGTTTGTAGCGATTCAGTTCCAAGAAGTGTCCAAGATTTTTCAGATCCATAACCCTTAACAACGGGAAGCAGGAGATCGTTAAGCTTTTCCATATCTTCAGCCCGCTCTTTATCGCCAGCTTGGATTGCAAGTTCAATCTCATCCTGAATCGATGCGGTGTATAGAACAAGGGCACGCATTCCCTCGCTATAAGACTTCTGAACCATCAGCGAACGACGCACATCTGGGTGCTTAATAATGGTGACACGAGGCGATGCCTTGTCATTCATTACCTTCATATCGCCACCCTGAATGCGCTCCTTGGCATATGCCAACGCCTGCATGTAACCAGCAGAAAGTGTTGCAATCGCCTTAGTTCCCACCATCATGCGAGCAAACTCGATGACCTTGAACATCTGTGCAATACCTTCATGAACCTCACCTAGCAAGTAACCAACCGCAGGCTCTTTTTCGCCAAGGTTAACTTCGCAGGTTGCAGAGACATTAAGTCCCATCTTGTCTTCAAGTTGAGTTACATAAACACCATTGCGCTTACCAAGTTCGCCGGTTTCAAAATCAAACATGAACTTTGGAATTAAAAATAGTGACAGACCCTTTGTTCCTGGTCCGCCACCTTCGCGACGTGCCAATACAAAGTGAACGACGTTGTCATAGAAATCAGCATCACCTGATGTGATGTAACGCTTTGTTCCGGTAATGTGCCATGTTCCATCAGGTTGGTGCACAGCCTTGGTGCGACCTGCACCAACATCAGAACCTGCATCAGGCTCTGTTAGCTGCATCGTTGCACCCCAGTGCTTTTCAACCATGTGCTTTGCAATCTTCTTCTGCTCATCTGTTCCAAGAACATAAGCAACCTGAGCAAATGCATACCCAGAGGCATAGATGTGGATCGCAGGGTTAGAACCCAACACCATCTCGGCAATCGCCCAACGAACAGATGGTGGGATCTTCATTCCACCTAAATCAACTGGTGCATCAACACGCCACCACTCGCCATCAACGTAGGCTTTGTATGACTTCTTAAAACTTTCCGGCAGTGTGACATTGCCAGTTTCCTTATTGAGAATTGCGCCAACACGATCACCTTCAACAAAGGATGCAGCAAGATCGTTCTCACATAAACGCTTGACCTCTTCAAGCATTCCCATTGATGTATCGCGATCAACTTCACCGTATGGAGCGATGCCCATAACTTTGTCGCGACCCAAAAGGTCAAAGAGGCAGAATTCAATGTCACGGAGATTTGCTTTGTAATGGCTCATGGCGTAATAGTCCTACCCGCCAGTAACTTACGCAACCCTATTTGAGCGTGAGTTTTTGGGGCGCTGCTCCTATAGGCTCACGCCGTGTTACTTAGCGATCGCGATATCCGCGCAGAGATAGAGGCAGGCCGAGTCGGCTGCGAACCCTTCCATGAGGCGATGATCCAGCCATCATCAGTTGATGTGCGCCTGGACAAGTTCTTCCGCGTCTTTGAAAACCATAAGTACAGCGTCATCGATCCCTCCATTGAACAACCAGAGCTAACCCGCGAGGTTGTCGCCGAAGGTGATGAACCATTTATCTTGCACCCAGGTGAGTTTGTTTTGGCCAGCACCTACGAGGTCATCACACTTCCTGATGACATCGCAGGTCGCCTCGAAGGAAAGTCATCACTTGGTCGTCTGGGATTGCTCACACACTCAACGGCAGGCTTTATCGATCCAGGATTTAGCGGTCACATCACCCTTGAGCTCTCTAACGTTGCCAACCTTCCCGTCAAACTCTTTGCCGGAATGAAGATCGGCCAACTATGTCTCATCAAACTCTCATCTCCTGCTGAGCATCCTTACGGCAGCGAGAAGTATGGTTCACGGTACCAAGGACAACGCGGCCCAACTCCAAGCCGTTCATTCTTAAACTTCCACCGATCCAAGATCAACTAGCGTCGGAATAAACCGACGGAAAGCGCGGTTTAATTAGGTATGGAACTCATCATTGGTTTAGCAGTTGTTGCACTTATCGCTGTCTTTTTCATTTCGCAGTACAACCGATTAATCCGCTTGAACATCACAGTTGATGAAGCATGGGCACAGATCGAGGTACAACTCAAGCGTCGTGCTGATTTAATCCCTAATCTGGTTGAAACCGTTAAGGGATATGCAAAGCACGAACAATCAACCTTTGATGCTGTTGTAACTCAAGCGCTACGTGGATTGCTCGCGGTTGCTGAGGCGTATCCAGATCTGAAGGCATCTGCAAACTTCATGTCATTACAAGAAGAGCTTGCAACAACTGAAAATAAAGTTGCATTCTCACGTCAGTTCTACAATGACAATGTGCGCTCGCTCAACACCGCTGTAAAAACCATCCCAAGCAGCTTCTTTGCTGGGTTTGCAAAGGTTTCAGAGCGCGAGTTCTACGAGGTTGAAGATCCTCAAGATCGCAACGTTCCAAATGTTTCCTTTAACTAACAATGAACTTTAGAACGATGCAGGCGGCTAACCGCCGCAAAACCTTCGGTTTGCTCATGGGTATGGGCGTGCTGATGTGGTTAGTTGTCTACGCCGCTCTTACCTACTTTGGTGGTTCAGGTGCGGGCATAGTTCCGATCGCAGTTGGAATCTCATTAATTTCAGTGTGGGGCTCTTACTACGGCTCAGACAAATTAGTGTTGACAATGACCGGTGCCAAGTTAATTCAAGAATCCGATAACCCAAAGCTCTTTGATTTAATTCAAGAAATCACAATCGCATCAGGTTTACCAATGCCAAAGGTTGCAGTTGTTATCGATGATGCACCCAACGCCTTTGCAACGGGGCGTAACCCTGAACATGCGCTGATCGCATTTACCACTGGAATTCTAGATGTGATGGATCGCGATCAACTGCAGGGTGTGATCGCACATGAGCTAGCACATGTTGCAAACCGAGATACCTTGGTTAGTGCGGTAGCCGCAACAACTGCTGGTGCAATCGCTATCGTTTCCGATATTTTGGCCCGCATGATGTTCTTCGGTGGACGTCGCGATCGAGACAGTCAAGCAAATCCAATTGCTCTACTGATTTCTTTAGTCGTTTTGATTTTGGCACCACTTGCCGCCGTTATGTTGAAATCTGCAATTTCACGCAAACGTGAATCATTAGCTGATGCAACAGCGGTCTCCTTTACCCGTAACCCTGCCGGATTGCGCTCTGCACTTGAAGTACTAGCGGCAGATTCAACTGTGGTTCAACAACGCTCAACCGCCGTTGCACATATTTGGATTGAATCACCACTGGATGCAAAATCAGTATCCAAGATGTTCTCTACCCACCCACCTATTCAGGAACGTATCGCTGTCCTGAAATCTATGGAGCAATTAGGTAATTAGGCTTTGAAATGCAGCGTGAAAGCCGCTCCTTTTCCCAGCTCTGAAGCCACCGTTACATCGCCTCCGTGAAACGCTCAAAAATACGTGCTTGATCCTCTGCCGATAAACCAGGACCGTTATCTGCAACGGTTACAAAAGAATCCTTGCCATCTGAAAAAGCAGAAACGGTGATTGCTGTACCTGCAGGTGTATGTGCACGCGCATTAGCGAGCAAATTGGTAACTACCTGATAAATCTTGTCCGCATCACCTTTAGTGGCAACACCCGCGGAAATATTAGTTGTGATTACATGTTCAGGACCTGCAGCTTGTGCCGATGTAACCGCTTCCTGAACTAATTCACTGAGGTTCACATCAGTAATTACAAGTTCTCGTGATTGATCCATTCGTGCAAGCATCAATAGATCTTCGACTAAGTAACCCATACGCATCGACTCTTTTTCAATACGTGCAATTAACTCTTGTGTCTTTTCACCTTCAGGGACTGCGCCTTGTCGATGCAGCTCTGCAAATCCACGGATCGCAGTTAGCGGTGTGCGAAGTTCATGGCTGGCATCTGCAACAAAGCGGCGTAACTTATCCTCACTCTGCATGCGCGCATCAAAGGCCTCTTCAATGCGCGAGAGCATCGTGTTCAAAGATGTACTGAGTCGGCCAACCTCTGTATCTGGTTCAAAGTTATCAAGACGTGCAGATAAATCACCAGCTGCGATCTTTTCCGCCGTTTCCTCAATCTTTTCCAGCGGACGCATTCCGACCTTGATTACCTGACGAGAAGCAAAAGCGATAAAGAGCAGAACCAAGCTTCCGATAATTAAAAAGACTGTTCCAATTTGACGAGTTGTTCGATCAAAATCAGCTAATGATTGGGCAACAATTACTGAACCCAATGATGATGGCAAAACAGTAGTAGCAACTCGGAAATCAGCACCCGGTGCCTCGATAGTAAAAGGCTTGTTGCCATAGGCAGCGACCTGTCCAGGCAGCAAACCCTTCACATAATCAGTGATTTTATTGGAGTTTAAGTCTCCACCGATACCGCCAATCAAATTACCAAAAGGATCCAAAACCGTTACCGAGATAGATGTAGGAACACGATTAAGTGGCGTGACTTTGCGGACAGGTTCATCATTATCGCTGTCTGTATTTCTCTCAATACCGGCACGATCTAAACGTTCAGCAGTTCCGCCAATAACGCTAATGAGTTGATCATCAACTTGGTGAATTAAGTAGTTACGAAGTAAGGCTTGTGAACCAACACCTGCGCCAATAAACCCGATAGCAGAAAGAACCAAGACACCGATGGTTAAACGATTTCGGAGACTTGTGTTTGTCCAATCTGC
>JBEANK010000080.1:0-4771 GCA_041165485.1 Actinomycetota bacterium
TTTGCAGCGCGCACAACAATGGTGTCGCCATCGGCAAAGACCGCTAACTGCCCTGCTTGTACAGGACGTGCTTCATCACCAACAAAACCAAAACCGCTCATTGTGTACACAAGCGCGTTGTAATCCTTGCGCCATGGAAGACGAAGCTCTGCACCTGCTGTAACAGTTGCGTGCAACAAAGTAATTGGAGTCTGTGTCGAACCTGGACCAAAGTGCCCATCAACTTCACCGGCGATAACGCGCAGTAGTGATCCACCATCTGCGGTTGTTAATAGCGCAACATCCTTTGCACGAACATCTTGGTATGCAGGAGGTGACCACTTCTTTGCTGCAGGCAAGTTAACCCACAACTGGAAACCGTGGAACAAACCACCAGACATCACTAAATGCTCTGGAGGAGTTTCAATATGCAGAATTCCCGCACCAGCTGTCATCCATTGTGTGTCGCCATTTGAAATCGTTCCGCCACCACCATTGTTATCTTGGTGATCAAAGATTCCATCAATAATGTAGGTAACTGTTTCAAAGCCGCGGTGTGGGTGCCATGGAGTTCCCTTTGGCTCACCTGGTGCGTACTCAACCTCGCCCATCTCATCTAAGTGAATAAATGGATCCAGCTCTGCCAAATCAACACCTGCAAATGCGCGACGAACTGGAAAGCCTTCACCTTCAAAACCTTGTGGCGCAGTTGTAATGCTCTTCACCTTGCGAGCACGTGCACCAGGAAGTTCGCTTACGCGAGGCAGTACGGTGATGTCGCTAACGGTTACTGCAGGCATTTAACACTCCTTCGTTCAGAAGCCAAGGTTAATTGAACTTTCAACTACCTGCAACCCGAGCAAGTTTTCGTGGTTAAGAGTTCTTTGAAATCGTATCTTTGTCTCAAGCGACCCCTGAAGTAAGCGCCAACAGATTACAAAAAGGCCCTGGATTTCAAGGAACTGCTTAACAAGGAAACTTGCTCTTAAAGGGCTTTGAGCGCAGAGACAACCTTGGTTAATGAAGCCTTCGCATCGCCAAAGAGCAACATCGTCTTTGGATCATACAAAAGTTCATTTTCAATGCCCGCAAAACCTGGGCGCATAGAACGCTTCAAGAAGATGATGTTACCTGCGTGGTTTACTTCAAGAATTGGCATTCCATAAATTGGGCAACCAGGAGTCGTCTGCGCTGCAGGGTTAACAACATCGTTTGCACCGATAACGATTGCAACATCGGTTTGACCAAAGGTTGGATTAACTTCATCCATCTCGGCTAGTTGATCGTAAGGAACATTTGCTTCTGCAAGTAATACGTTCATATGTCCTGGCATACGACCGGCAACTGGGTGAATTCCGTATGCAACATCAATGCCCTTTGAGATCATCAAATCTGCAAGTTCACGAACTGTGTGTTGCGCCTGTGCAACAGCAAGACCAAATCCAGGAACGATAACCACGCGACGGGCATAGTTGAGCAAGATCGCAACATCATCTGGAGAACCGGAACGCACTGGACGTTCTTCGCCAGCAGCAGCTGCATCTTGAGGCTTTGCGGTAAATGCACCAAACAAAGTTCCAAAGAGTGAACGGCCCATCGCCTCCGCCATCAAGCGGGTCAAGATTGTTCCTGATGCACCAACAAGAGTTCCGGCGATGATCAAAAGGGTTGAATCAAGAACATATCCACTTGCCGCAACGGTTAAGCCAGTAAAGGCGTTGAGCAAGGAGATAACGATTGGAACATCTGCACCACCAACTGGAAGCACAAACAAAATACCAAATAACAGTGAAAGACCAGCAAGAATCAATAGCGGAGTTGTTCCAAGTGAGTTCACAACCCAGCCACCTACGCCTAGGACCGATACCAAGGTTGCGGCGATAATAAAGCGGCCCGCTGGGAAAATTACTGGTCGGGTAGTCATTAACTCTTGCAGTTTCATGAAGGTAATGACCGAACCGCTAAATGAAACACAGCCAACGATTACGGTAAATACGGTGAAGATAACTTCAGCGGTAGTGGCTGTATCACCAAGGTTTAAGTACTCAACAATTGCAACAAGGGCTGCTGCGCCACCACCAACACCATTAAATAGTGCAACAAGTTGTGGCATTTGGGTCATCTGAACCTTGCGAGCTGCAGGAACGCCAATTACCAAACCAATTGCGATCGCACCAAGGATCCAACCCAAGTTATTGAGAGGAAGTGATGAACCTTCATTGGTATGGAAAAAGACAACCAATGTCGCAAGCGCTGCTCCAAAGGCACCGATTAAGTTTCCGCGACGAGCGGTCTTTGGATGTGAAAGTCCCTTCAAAGCAAGGATGAAGGCAACACCCGCGGCTAATCCTATGAGGTCATACAGCGTGCGGCTCATTTCTTATTTCCTTTGAACATCTCAAGCATTCGGTCGGTAACAACAAAGCCACCCACCATGTTGATTGTCGCCAAGATAATTGCGGCTACTGAAAGCCCAAGTTCTAGATTAGTTGTGCTGTGATCTGCAACGATGATCGCTCCAACCAGGATCACGCCGTGAATCGCATTTGCACCAGACATTAATGGTGTGTGCAATGTAGATGAGACCTTTGAAACAACTTCAAAACCAACAAAGACAGAAAGCACGAAGATTGAAACAATCGCCATCGGTTCCATTACTTAGCTCCTCTTCGTGCACCAGCATGCGTCACCGCAGCGCCATCAATAATTTCATCCTCAAAATCAAGGTTAAAGGCGACCTTTTGATCATCCTTTGCAGGGGTCGTAAAGAGTGACAAGAGATTTACAACGTTGCGTGAATACAAGAATGATGCGTGGAAAGGCAGTTGGCTAGGCACATCTTTGCCACCCCAAATGCGAACTCCTCCTGATGTTTCAACGATTTCACCAGGCTTAGAACCCTCAACATTGCCACCCGTTTCAGCAGCTAAGTCAACGATGATTGTTCCTGGGGCCATTGAATCCACCATCGCTTGTGTCATCAATCGTGGTGCCTGACGACCTGGAACCGCAGCGGTTGTAATAACTACATGAGACTTTGCGATGTATGGCGTTAACAGTTCGCGTTGCTTAGCAGCGCGCTCTTCAGTCATCTCGCGTGCATAACCACCAGCACCTTCAAGTGCTTCAAGCTCTAATTCAATAAAGGTTGCACCCATAGAACGAACCTCATCTGCAGAGGCTGGGCGAACATCGTAAGCAGAAACAACAGCACCTAAGCGTCTAGCAGTTGCGATCGCCTGCAAACCTGCAACGCCGGCACCAAGGACCAAAACCTGTGCTGGGGTCACTGTTCCAGCTGCTGTCATCAACATCGGGAAGAAACGTGGTGAAAGTTCAGCTCCAACAACTGCGGCGCGATATCCCGCACACAACGCTTGTGAAGTTAATGCATCCATCGATTGTGCGCGCGAAATACGTGGTACTAATTCCAGAGAGAACGCTGTAACTCCTGCTGATGCCGCCGCATCAATTGAATCAACCGCGGTAACAGGGGATAAGAATGAAATCGTGATCGCACCCTTTTTTAGGGTTGCCATTTGCGGTGGGGTCAACGGTTGCACCGACAAGACAACATCTGCATCAGCTAAAACATCACCTGACTTCACCGTTGCACCGGCTGCTGAGAAATCAGCATCTGTTGCTTGCGAATGAAGGCCAGCACCAGCTTCGATTACAACTTCGAGGCCTAAGCGAGTTAACTTATTGATGACATCTGGAACCAGCGCAACGCGCTTTTCACCATCTTTGATTTCCCGTGGGACGACTACGCGCATACCCGAAATGTTAGTGCGTATAGCCCTTTAAGTCACCACGAACTAGGTGGTACAGGATTGATTGAATGGTAGTCCGGCGGTGATATGCCTCTCGCCAGATAACTGAGCGGGGACCATCGATGACTGAGGCCTCAACCTCTTCACCACGATGGGCAGGTAAACAATGCATGAACAAAGAATCTTTGCTGCTCATCTTCATGAGATTTTCTGTAACAGCATATGGAGAAAGCGCCTTCATCTTTTCGGCACGATCACTTTCTGAATCACCCATCGACATCCACACATCTGTATATAAAACAGATGCATCTTTTGCCGCGGCTTCAGGATCGTTGGTTACCTCTACTTTTCCACCACTGTTAGCTGCAATATTTTTTGCAACCGCTACGACAACTGGATCTGGTGCCCACTTGCCGCTCGGAGTTGCAGCAACAACATGTGCTCCCATAATCGCGCCCATGATCAACCAGGCATGAGACATATTGTTTCCGTCGCCCAAATAAACAAATTTACGGCCAGAAATATCAGTTCCAAAGTTTTCACGAATAGTTAACCAGTCGGCAAGTAACTGTGTTGGATGATCAACATCGGTTAGTGCATTGATAACCGGAATGGATGCATACGCTCCTAATTGATCAACATCTGCTTGTGCGAAGGTTCTAATAATTAATGCGCTGCAATATCCGCTGATGATCTTTGCGGTGTCCTCAATTGTTTCACCACGACCAAGCTGCAACTCATCGCCACGAATAAAGATTGGTGTGCCACCCAAATGGGCAACAGCGGTCTCAGATGAAAGACGGGTACGGGTTGAAGGCTTAGTCATATAAATAGCCACCGTCTTATTGGCCAAAGCGGTGTTTGATCGCAGTGGATTCTCAGCAAATTCAGCGGCGGTTGATAGCAATAATTCGACATCAGCACGGCTCAAATGCTCGGTACGCAGTAAGTCCTTCATTTGCGAATTCTACCCGTAGTTTTGGGGTGCTCATAGGTATTCTTATCCACCTCATGGGTAT
>JBEANK010000081.1:0-4674 GCA_041165485.1 Actinomycetota bacterium
TACCCCTGCGCAATATCCGCGAGGCGCTGCCAGCAGAACTCTCTTAGCCATGGGGGCAGTCTATTAGGCTCATCCCATGTTCGAAACTTCAAGTGAGGCTCCAGCGACGGTTCGGACCGTCTCTGAGGCGATCAAGGAGTATGTCGATCGTTTAGGCCCTATTTGGATTGAGGGCGAAATCAGCGAGTTGAATGAACGCAGCGGAATGATGGCATTTATGCGGCTGCGCGATCCCAGCGTTGATATGTCTATTTCGGTGATGTGTCATAAATCTGTGATCGCTGCTGTTAAACCTTTACCTGATAACGCTCGCATCGTTATGTATGCAAAGCCTTCTTGGTATACAAAAAATGGATCGCTCTCATTTTCTGCTCGCGAAATTCGTCAGGTCGGAGTCGGCGAACTTCTTGCACGACTTGAGGCGTTGAAAAATCTATTGGCTGGCGAGGGGTTGTTTAACTCAGATCGCAAGGTTGCACTTCCATTGCTGCCCAAGGTCATTGGTTTGATCTGTGGCCGCAATACCGATGCAGAAAAAGATGTTGTTGAAAATGCAAAGCGTCGCTGGCCCAGTGTTCAATTTGAAATTCGCGAGGTAACTGTTCAAGGCGCAGCTGCGGTCAGCGAGGTATCAGATGCACTGCGCGAGCTAGAAGCTAACAAAGATGTTGAGGTCATCATCATTACTCGTGGCGGTGGCTCCTTTGAAGATCTGCTGCCATTTAGTGATGAGGGCTTGGTGCGATTGGCTGCATTCTGCACAACACCCATTGTTTCTGCGATTGGCCATGAAAAGGATTCTCCACTTTTAGATCTCGTTGCTGATTACCGAGCATCGACTCCAACAGATGCTGCAAAGAGAGTTGTTCCAGATATCTCTGAAGAGATCGCGATGATCGAGGCGATGCGAGATCGTGCCCGTCGCACACTGGTCAATCGCTTAGATCTAGAAGCAACGCGAATTACTAACTTCAGAAACCGTCCTGTGATGAAGGATCCGCATGTATTAATCACGACAAGGGCGGAAATCATTGCTGGGCTGCGCGATCGATCCAACCGCTCCTTTGGCTCATCCTTGAAATTGGCCAAAGAGGAGCTCAAGCAGATCAAGGCACGTGTGCGGGCTTTATCACCGCAATCAACATTGGATCGCGGGTACTCAGTTGTTCAATTAGCTGATGGCCAGATCGTGACAGATCCAAAGAAGTTAAAGGCGGGCGATGAATTACGACTTCGTCTTGCAAAGGGCGAGACCAAAGCCACAGTCAAGTAATAGCCGAGAGAGAGTAGATTTAACCCATGGCCGAAGCAAAGAAGATCTCCTATGAAGCAGCCCGTGATGAGCTCGCTGAAGTTGTTGAATCCCTTGAGGCTGGCAGCGCAACCCTCGAAGAGTCATTGAAGTTGTGGGAGCGCGGCGAAGAGTTAGCAAAGATCTGCCAGGAATGGTTGGATGGAGCTAAGAAAAAACTTGACGCGGTAAAGCCTGAATAAGAACGACGATGCCAAACTTTTCCTACTCAGATCTTCTGCCTCTTGGCGAGGACACAACTAAGTACCGCCTTGTAAGCCGTGAGGGCGTATCAGTTGTAAAGCTTGGCGATAAAGAGTTTTTGCAGGTCGAACCATCAGCCCTTGAAAAGCTGACCTCAGAGGCGATTCATGACATCAACCATTACCTTCGCGCAGAACATCTGCAGCAGTTAACAAATATTGTTAAAGATCCAGAGGCCTCACCCAATGATCGCTTTGTTGCGATCGATCTCTTGAAAAACGCCAACATCGCAGCTGGCGGAGTTCTACCAATGTGCCAGGACACTGGAACTGCTTTGGTAATGGGCAAGAAGGGCCAGTTTGTTTTAACAACTGGCAAGGATGAAGTGGCTATTTCACAAGGTATTTACGATGCCTACACAACTTTAAATCTTCGGTACTCCCAGATGGCCCCTGTTACAACCTGGGAGGAAAAGAACACCGGCAACAACCTGCCAGCCCAGATCGAGATCTATGCAGATAGCGATCATCAGGATGAGTACAACTTTATGTTTATCGCCAAGGGTGGCGGCAGCGCTAATAAATCATTTTTGTACCAAGAGACAAAGGCGGTTTTAAACCCAACCTCATTTATGAACTGGTTGGATGAAAAGCTCCGTTCCATTGGAACTGCGGCCTGTCCTCCGTACCACCTTGCAATTGTTATCGGTGGAACAAGTGCGGAACACACTGTTAAGACAGCAAAGCTTGCCAGTACCAAGTACTTGGATTCATTGCCAACGACAGGTGATGCAGCAACCGGCCATGGCTTCAGAGATATTGAATTAGAGCAAAAGGTTCTAGAGCTGACTCGTACATTAGGAATTGGCGCACAGTTTGGTGGCAAGTACTTCTGCCACGATGTTCGGGTTGTTCGCCTTCCACGACATGGTGCATCGCTGCCTATCGCAATCGCAGTTTCCTGTTCTGCAGATCGTCAGGCAAAGGCGAAGATCACCAAGGATGGAATCTTCCTCGAAGAGTTAGAGCGGGATCCTGCACACTTCTTGCCAGAGACAACTGATGAGCATTTAAATGACAATGTTGTAGCGATTGATTTGAACCAGCCAATGACCGCTGTTTTGGCAGAGCTATCCAAGCATCCAGTAAAGACTCGACTTTCCTTGACCGGAACCTTGGTTGTAGCCCGCGACTTGGCCCATGCCAAGATCAAGGCGATGATGGATGAGGGCAAGCCAATGCCTGAATACATGAAGAAATACGCTGTTTATTACGCAGGTCCGGCCAAGACCCCTGACGGGTATGCATCGGGATCCTTTGGGCCAACGACTGCTGGTCGCATGGATTCCTATGTTGATTACTTCCAGGCCAATGGCGGATCCATGGTGATGTTGGCAAAGGGCAACCGATCTAAGGCTGTTACCGATGCTTGTAAATCACATGGTGGTTTTTATCTGGGATCAATCGGTGGGCCGGCGGCTCGTCTAGCTCTGGATTGCATTACCAAGGTTGAGGTTCTGGATTTTGAAGAGCTCGGAATGGAAGCAGTCTGGAAGATCGATGTAGTTGATTTCCCGGCCTTCATTGTTGTCGATGACAAGGGCAATGATTTCTTTGCTGAAACCAGCAAGCCGATGAGTATCGGAAAACGTTCCGAGGTTTAAAACTTGGTTCTAAAAAGGTATGTAAAAATACGGAGAAAGCGGCTTAGTAGTAATTGCTGCGCTTGTGCTTTGAGAGCGCCTTGCATGGGGTCTCATAGCGAATGCTGATGTAGCGAAGTCCCCAACGAATCTGAGTGACAGGGTTGGTGCGCCAATCAGTTGAGACAACATTCATCTTGGTTGCAGGCAGCGCCTGAGGAATTCCATGTGCGCCAGAGTTTTTATTGCGAGCCTTGTAGTTCCAATTACTTTCCTTGGTCCACAGTTGGTTCAAGCATTTGTACTCTTTTTCAGCAAAGCCGTACTCATCCATCAGGATGCTCTTGGCAACCTTTTTGGCACCGAGCGGTGTTCGGGCTAGTTCGACCTGGCGGCTAACGGCAGAGACCAATGCCAGCTGAGTTGAGAAGATCGCACCAGATGCTGTGGCGGTGAGGTCATCCTCGCCAAACAAAGCGGCAACGGTTTCTGGCTCAACAATCGAGGCGCTCTTTGGCGCTTCCACTTCAACGGTTGAGGTCAAAGACATCTCAAGGGCGTTAGCTGTTGGAAGCAGGGTCGCGATCAGAAGCAGGGAGGATGAGACGCCAAGGATCGCTATCGACTTTGCAGTCTTGAAAACAGGTTTCACTGTGGTGCTCCTTTCCTTCTCTGATCACCCGCGGGTACTCACCCGTGGTTTCCTGCCATGGTCAATCAGCCTCAAATGAGGCTCAATAACCTAAGGGGAATGCCTTTATGGTGCGGTAGATGAGGCGCATCGGCAAATCAAAGTACGCGGGAGTCGGAAATTCTCAGGAAATCACAAAGGTGTGGATAGGTAAAACCGCAGGTCAGATAGGGGGATGTCCGATATGTCCGAAATGTGACTGTGAGATTGTTTTAGGGGTGTTTTGCTCCCCTACTGAAGGGCTAGCTAGCCGCCGGGCCTTCCAACATATCGGTGACCAGAGCTGCGATCGGCGAGCGCTCGCTTCGGGTCAGGGTGACATGGGCAAAGAGCGGATGGCCCTTCAAAGTTTCGACCACGGCGACAACTCCATCATGGCGACCGACCCGGAGGTTGTCTCGCTGAGCAACATCATGGGTCAGGACGACCCGAGAGGCGGTTCCAATTCTGGAGAGCACCGTCAGCAGGACACCACGTTCTAGAGATTGGGCCTCATCGACGATGACAAAGGAGTCGTGAAGGGAGCGACCACGGATATGGGTCAGAGGTAGGACCTCGATTAGTCCGCGATCGATGATCTCGTCGATCACCGGTTGGCTGACCAAAGCGCCCAAGGTGTCAAAAACCGCTTGGGCCCAGGGCGACATCTTTTCACCTTCCGAGCCGGGTAGGTATCCCAGCTCTTGGCCGCCAACTGGATAGAGCGGACGGAAGATGACAACCTTTTTGTGAAGTCGTTTTTCCATAACCGCTTCTAATCCAGCACAAAGAGCAAGTGCGGATTTTCCAGTTCCGGCCCGACCACCCAGAGAGATGATTCCAATATTTTCATCCAGCAAAAGATCC
>JBEANK010000082.1:0-9780 GCA_041165485.1 Actinomycetota bacterium
GCGCCAAAATCTGAATCATCAGGGTGGGCGTTGACGACCAAAACTCGCTTGATCTCGGTATCTGCGATCGGTTCCATGCGTGAAGCCTAATAGACTCAGCGGTATGTCTGAAATCGATCCACTCATTGAGGGACTTAACCCTCAACAGGCGGAGGCGGTTACTCATGCGGGTGGACCATTGCTGGTGGTTGCAGGTGCAGGATCTGGAAAGACACGAGTATTGACTCGTCGAATCGCTTACTTAATGTCGCGCAGAAATGTCGCGCCTTATCAAATTCTGGCAATTACTTTCACCAATAAAGCCGCCGGCGAAATGAAGGAGCGCGTTGCCGATTTAGTTGGGCCAATTGCGAAATCGATGTGGGTATCAACTTTTCACTCTGCTTGTGTTCGGATCTTGCGCCAAGAGGCAATGCGTTTGGGGTACAGCAACTCCTTTAGCATTTATGACTCGGCAGATTCCAATCGATTGATAACCATTGTGGCGAAGGAGTTAAATCTAGATCCGAAGCGTTATCCCGCTCGTCAGTTCCAGTCAATGATTTCTAACGCAAAAAATGAGTTATTGGGACCGCAGGATTATCTAAATGCGTCAACTAATCAATTTGAGCAGGTTGTAGCTGATGTATATGCGGTCTACCAACAGAGATTAATCCGCGCTAACGCAATGGACTTTGATGATTTGATTCTTAAAACGGTAGAGGTCTTACAGCGATTCCCTGAAGCAAAAGCTCGCTTTAGATCAAGGTTTCGCCATGTCTTAGTTGATGAGTATCAAGATACAAACCATGCTCAATACATCTTGGTTAAAGAGTTAGTTGGAAGCGATCTTGATGGGCTTCCACCTGCCGAATTGTGCGTGGTGGGTGACGCTGATCAATCTATTTATGGCTTTCGTGGCGCAACTATTAGAAACATTATGCAATTCGAGTTGGATTACCCCAACGCCCAAACTGTGCTGCTGGAACAAAACTATCGTTCAACCCAAAATATTCTCAACGCTGCCAATGCTGTTATTACCCAAAATCAAAGTCGCAAAGAAAAGAACTTGTGGTCAGATGCGGGTGCCGGAACTCCACTGGTTGGGTATGTCGCTGAAAGCGAACATGATGAAGCCAACTTCATCGCTGATGAAATCAGATCCTTACAAAGAGATGGTGTTTCTACACCTGGCGATACCGCTATTTTTTATAGAACAAATGCTCAATCACGTGTTTTTGAAGAAGTCTTTATGCGAAATGCGTTGCCCTACAAAGTTGTTGGTGGGCTTCGCTTCTACGAACGCCGTGAAGTAAAGGATCTGCTGGCTTATTTACGGGTTCTGGCAAATCCTGAGGATGAGATCTCGTTACGCAGAATCATCAATGTGCCTAAGCGAGGCATTGGTGATACATCCCTAGATTACGTTGATCTTTTTGCACGGGAGAACAACATCTCATTTTGGCAAGGCTTACTCCGCTGCAATGAGATTGGATCCGTTCCGGCTCGTGCAGCTCAGGCTATTAATGAATTTACTTCGATGATTAGCGCATTGAGTGTCTTAGTTGAGGCAAAGACAAAGCCATCGGTAATTGTAGAAGCCGCACTTGAGCAATCTGGATTATTGAAGGAGCTTGTAGATAGCACCGACCCACAAGATGAGGTCCGCGTAGAAAACTTAAAGGAACTTGTCGCCGTATCTATGGAGTACGAGGAAAGACCCTTTGAGGAACTTGGCGAAGATGAAGAGATTTCACTGGCTGGCTTTTTAGAAAAAGTTTCATTAGTTGCAGATGCTGATGAGATTCCAGAAGGTGAAGATCATGGGGGAGTCGTAACAATGATGACCTTACACACTGCAAAGGGTCTGGAGTTTCCAACGGTTTTCTTAACAGGAATGGAGGATGGAATCTTTCCTCACTCACGCACGTTGGGCGAAAAGGATGAGATTGAGGAAGAACGTCGTCTTGCATATGTTGGTTTAACACGTGCACGCCAACGTCTGTATATCTCTCGTGCCGAATACAGATCTACGTGGGGTGCACCAAATTACAATCCGCCATCTCGCTTCCTTGATGAAATTCCGGAAGAGGTTATTGAATGGCGCAATCAATCGCGAACATCGCTCTCACCATCACTCATCAAAAAGAGCAGAACGGTCACAACACCACCACCAAGAGCTACCGGCAAGAAGAGCGTTGCAATGGAGCTTGCAGTTGGCGAGCGTGTGTCACATGACACATTTGGTTTGGGAACCGTTGTCTCCATCGCAGGCGCAGGAGACAAGGCCGAGGCCACCATTAACTTCGGTCAATATGGCGAGAAGCGTTTGCTGCTGCGTTATGCACCCGTTGAGAAGCTCTAGGATTACCCCCATTAGCGCCTGAAGAATTGAACTGATTGGAAGCCCAGTGGATCTCTTTGAATACCAAGCTCGTGACATCTTTGAAAAGCACGGTGTACCTGTTTTGGCCGCAAACGTTGCAACTACCGCCGATGAGGCAGAGAAAGCTGCAACAGCTATTGGCGGAAAGGTTGTCGTAAAGGCACAGGTCAAAGTTGGAGGCCGCGGAAAGGCTGGCGGAGTAAAGCTGGCTGAAAACCCACAGGATGCTCGCGAAAAAGCTGGTGCAATTCTTGGAATGGATATTAAGGGTCACACAGTTCGCACAGTAATGATTGCAGCTGCTGCACCAATCGAATCTGAGTACTACTTAGCAATTTTGCTTGATCGTTCAAACCGAACATTTTTGGTGATGGCATCTGTTTCAGGTGGCATGGATATTGAAGAGGTTGCACACACCGCTCCTGAAAAGTTGGCAAAGATCCCTGTATCTGCAGTTGATGGAATCTCACTAGCTAAGGCAAAAGAGATTGTTACAGCAGCACAATTTCCTGCAGATGTCGCAGATCAAGTTGCCGATGTTCTTTTGAAGCTTTGGGATGTTTTCCAGGGCGAGGATGCAACCCTTGTTGAAGTTAACCCGTTGGTAAAGACCAAGGATGGCAAAGTCATCGCACTCGATGGCAAGGTAACTCTTGATGACAACGCCGATTTCCGTCAACCAGATCATGAAGCACTTGTGGATCAGGCAGCAGAGAATCCACTAGAGGCTGCAGCAAAGGAAAAGGGTCTTAATTACGTAAAACTTGAAGGACAAGTTGGAATTATTGGAAACGGTGCTGGGCTTGTGATGAGCACACTTGATGTTGTGGCTTATGCAGGAGAAAAGCATGGCGGAGTGCGTCCAGCTAACTTCCTCGATATTGGTGGTGGAGCATCAGCTCAAATCATGGCTGATGGTCTTTCAATCATTCTTGGTGATGAGGATGTAAAGAGCGTATTTGTGAATGTATTTGGTGGAATCACTGCATGTGATGCGGTAGCGAATGGAATCGTTCAAGCCCTTGAATTACTTGGGCCTAAGGCAACTAAGCCAATCGTGGTTCGCCTCGATGGAAACAATGTTGTTGAAGGACGAGCAATCTTGGCAAAGGCTGCACACCCACTGGTTGAGCAGGCAGACACTATGGATGGAGCAGCAAATCGCGCTGCAGAATTGGCGGCGAAGTAATGTCTATCTTTATTAATGATGCAAGCAAGGTAATTGTCCAGGGAATGACTGGTTCTGAAGGAACCAAGCACACCCGTCGTATGTTGGCTTCAGGAACAAAGGTTGTCGGTGGAGTAACACCAGGTAAGGGTGGACAGGTAGTCGATATTGATGGCCATCAACTTCCAGTTTTCAACACAGTTGCTGAGGCGATGTCTGCAACTGGCGCAAATGTTTCAGTTGTTTTCGTTCCACCTAAGTTTGCAAAGGCTGCGGTGATTGATGCAATTGATGCAACTATGCCTTTGGTAGTTGTTATTACCGAAGGAATTCCAGTTCACGACTCTGCAAGTTTTTACACATATGCCCAGACAAAGGGAACGACTCAGATTATTGGACCTAACTGCCCAGGATTAATCAGCCCAGGAAAATCAAATGTTGGAATTATTCCTGCAGATATCACGGGCTCTGGGCCAATTGGTTTAGTGTCAAAGTCCGGAACTCTTACATATCAAATGATGTACGAACTCCGTGACATTGGATTTAGTACAGCGGTTGGTATCGGTGGAGATCCAGTAATTGGAACAACACATATTGATTGCCTTCGCGCCTTCCAGGATGATCCTGAAACAACAGCGATCGTGATGATCGGTGAAATTGGTGGAGATGCTGAAGAACGCGCTGCTGCATTTATTGCAGAGTATGTAACTAAGCCAGTTGTTGGTTATGTTGCAGGCTTTACCGCTCCTGAAGGTAAGACGATGGGACATGCAGGAGCAATCGTTTCTGGATCATCAGGAACTGCACAAGGCAAGAAGGATGCATTAGAAGCAGCTGGCGTTAAAGTCGGCCAAACACCGAGCGAAACCGCGCGTTTGTTACGCGCAATAATGGGCCGATAACAATGATGTCGCGAGTACTTGGAGCTGCATTGCCCCAAGTCTTGCCAGCGTTGCTTGGCTTTTACTTCCTACCTCCTTCATCGCTCTTCTTGCCTGGGCTACAGCTGGTAGCGCAACCGGAAATACTGGCGATCCCTTACGTGCTGCCTTGTGGATCTGGATTGGCGCACATTCAATTCCCTTTGATCTCTCTCTACCACCTTCAGGGCTAGCAGGGCATCTTTCATATCTACCGTTAGGTGCATTGATATTTCCCGTTCTAGCAATTAGAAATGGCGTCGCACGCACAATCGAACGTTTAGATAATGATTCTTCACTAGTAGCGCCAGCCCGTGGTGTTTTTGCTCTGGGGTACACACTCTTTGCAGTTGCCGCATCATTGTTTTCAAAAACAGAATCGATTCGTCCGGTGTGGTACTTCGCAATTATTTATGTTTTGCCTTTTACATTGTTATGCGCGGCAACTGTTGGCAGAAGAGTTGCTCTGGGTCAGGGTTTCTTATACGGATCACGAATCATTGCACTGCTGTTGGGTGCTGCAGCAATAATTTTTGGTTTACTACTTCTGATTAATATTTCAATGGTGAAGAACTTAACTACAGTGTTACAACCAGGAATATTTGGCGGCTTTCTACTGCTTCTTCTCAATATTTTGTACATTCCCAACGCCATTGTTTCTACCTTGGCCTATTTTTCAGGGGTTGGCTTTGCGGTCGGTTCAGGAACTTTGGTTTCGCCGGCATCATTTAGATTAAACAAGATTCCTGCAATGCCGTTATTGGGTGCCCTGCCCGAAGGTAAATCACTTATTTCATTACTTGGAGTTTTAATTGTCGTTGCAGCTGGTGCGCTTTTAGTTTCATGGACAATCTCACTGAATCAAAAGGTCTTGATTCAAAGTTTGATAGTCGCCGTATTGCTTGCAGCATTTGTTGGATATTCAGGAAGTGGTGCATTGATCACCGATTCGATGTCTGCCGTAGGTGTTTCACCATGGAAGTTCACCCTGGCAATCGCAGCGGAGTTGGGCCTAGGTGCTTTATTAGCCTTGTATCTACCAAGAGTTATTTCTCGTAGATGAGAAAGCGGGTAGTAATTCTTGCTTCTGGGCAGGGCTCATTAGCGCAGGCGATTATTGATGCATCAGATTTAGATATACAAATTGTTGCAGTTGTATCAGATCGTGCAGATGCCCAAGTGTTAGAACGTGCAAAGAGGGCATCCATAAACGCCACGGTTGTTGCATTAACCGTTGATCGACAGAAGTGGAACAAGCAACTCTTTGAAGCGGTTGATCAATACTCACCAGATTTAGTGGTAAGCGCTGGCTTCATGCGAATCTTATCCCCTGAATTTGTCAATTACTTTCCTACTATTAATAGTCATCCTGCTTTACTGCCTGATTTTCCTGGCGCTCATGCGGTGCGGGATGCACTAGCTGCCGGTGTTTCAGTAACGGGTACTACGGTTCATTGGGTAGATGCAGGCGTTGATACCGGGCCCATCATTACTCAAATGGAGGTTCCGGTGTTGCCAGGTGATGATGAGGTAACTCTTCATGAGAGAATTAAGAAAGTAGAACGCGGTCTCATAGTTGCGACCATCGCTTTGATCATTCCAACTTTGGAGACCATTACACGATGAGAAAACCTATACGTCGAGCGCTTGTAAGTGTTTATGACAAGAGCCGCCTCATTGAAGTTGGAAGCGCACTTCATGCCGCGGGAGTCGAAATCCTCTCAACCGGGTCAACAGCGAAGAATCTCGCAGATGCTGGGATTCCCGTCATGGAGGTAAGCCAGTACACAGGTTTTCCCGAAATTATGGGTGGACGAGTTAAGACATTGCATCCTCGAGTTCATGGTGGAATTTTGGCGGACCAAAACAATCCTGATCATTTAGCTGCGATTGCAGATCTGGATATCGCTCCCTTTGACTTGGTAATTATTAATCTCTATCCATTTGCCGAAACAATTGCATCGGGTGCGGATTTTGCAGAGTGCATCGAGCAGATTGATATCGGTGGCCCATCAATGCTGCGCGGAGCTGCTAAAAACCATGGTTCTGTTGCGGTTATTTCTCATCCAGCTCAGTATGACCAGCTGATTTCGGCGATTTCAGCGGGTGGTTTCACACAACCAGAACGTCGCCAACTAGCACTTGAAGTATTTCGCACAACAGCTGAATATGACTTAGCTATTGCAAACTGGCTCGGAGAATCTGAAAGCAATGAACTTCCGGATTGGCTAGGACAAATTTGGAGACGTAAGAGCTCACTTCGTTATGGAGAAAATCCTCATCAAGTTGCTGCAATTTACTCAGGCGCAACTTCAGGAATCGTGAACGCTCAACAGCTCCATGGCAAAGAGATGTCATTTAATAATTACACAGATGCTGACGCAGCCTGGAGAGCGGTTTTAGATCATCGCGATCCTGCAGTAGCAATCATGAAGCACGCAAACCCATGTGGAATTGCTGTTTGCGAACTCGGTGTTGCGGTTGCATATCAACATGCCCATGAGTGTGATCCTGTATCTGCCTTTGGGGGAGTTGTAGCTGCCAATAGAAAAGTCGATTTTGCGATGGCTGAGCCATTGTCAAAGATTTTTACCGAAGTTTTAATTGCTCCGGATTTTGACCAAGATGCCTTGGAGCTCTTGATGAAAAAGCCTTCGATTCGAATTTTAAAGTGCGATGTAACAACAATTAATCCCTTAGAACTTCGGCCAGTCTCTGGCGGAATGTTGTTACAAGCAACAGATGTGATTAATGCCCAAGGTGATTCACCAGCGCAATGGAAGCAAGTTAGCGGAGAACCAGTCGATCGACAGACAATTAAGGATCTGGAGTTTGCTTGGCGAAGTGTCCGTTCAGTAAAGAGCAATGCGATCTTGCTTGCAAAGATGACTGCCTCTGTCGGAATCGGAATGGGCCAGGTCAACAGGGTTGATTCAGCACGTTTGGCGGTTTCTCGTGCCGGAGATCGAGTCAAAGGTTCTGTTGCGGCAAGCGATGCCTTTTTCCCATTTGCCGATGGTCTGCAAATCCTTATCGATGCAGGTGTGACAGCTGTAGTGCAGCCCGGTGGCAGTGTGCGTGATGAAGAGGTAATTGCGGCGGCAAAGGCGGCTGGAATCGCGATGTTTTTCACCAATACTCGACATTTCTCTCATGCATAACTGAGTCGATAGGCTTACTTCATGAGCGCGCAGATATTAGATGGCAAAGCGGTTGCCGCAGCGATTAAAGCTGAATTAACGACACGAGTCACTGCGCTCAAAGCACAAGGAATTACTCCAGGTCTTGGAACAGTTCTAGTTGGAGATGACCCAGGTTCACACTCTTACGTGGGCGGAAAACATCGTGATTGCCAAGAGGTCGGTATCAATTCAATTCGAATCGATCTGCCAAATGATGCAACCGAAAAAGATGTATTAGCGGCAATTGCAGATTTGAATAATTCCAAAGAATGCACCGGATATATTGTTCAACTACCGCTACCTAACGGAGTTAGCACACAAAAAGTTCTCGAAGCGATTGATCCCAGCAAAGATGCCGATGGATTACACCCACTTAATTTAGGTCGATTAGTTGCTGGCTACGAAGCTCCACTTCCATGCACGCCACGTGGAATTGTTGCGCTGCTCGACCATTACAAGATTTCAACTCATGGGGCAGAGGTAACTGTCATTGGTCGTGGTTTAACGGTCGGTCGTCCATTGGGATTACTGCTTACTCGCAAACAAGAAAATGCAACTGTAACTTTGACTCATACAGGCACAAGAGATTTAACCGTTCACACAAGAAACGCAGATATTGTTGTAGCAGCGATTGGACAAGCGCATTTCTTAAAGGCAGAGATGATTAAAGAAGGTGCCGTCGTAATTGATGTTGGAATTTCTCGCACACCTGATGGACTTCAAGGTGATGTGTGCCCTGGAGTATTTGAAAAGGCTTCATATGTTGCGCCAATGCCTGGGGGGGTTGGCCCAATGACCCGAGCAATGTTGCTGACTAATGTGGTTGATGCATGCAGCTAAGTAATCGCTTACTGAGCCTTGTAAGTTATGGATTAGTTCTGACTGGAGTGGTTTTAGGAGTTCTCGGGATCGTGCGAGGCGGATCACTTTTTATCGCGGTCGGCACCTTGAGCATGGCTCTCAAATCTCGAGATTTCCGTCGCATTGAGTTTTATCTTCCCCTTGCTATTGGGGTTGCACTTTTTGTGCTGGCAATTGCACTTCCTCGCGGGCGGTAGAGTTGCCCCATTCGCAATCAGCCATGAATGGAGTCACGATGGGTGGCAAAGTCACAGTAGTCGGTGCAGGTTTCTACGGTTCAACAACAGCTCTTCGTTTAGCTGAATATGATGTTTTCGAGAAGGTAAGTCCGAGGGTTTAGCTCTAGACATGAATCAATCTCGCTCGATCGAAGGATTTGAAACAAAGATCATCGGAGCAACAACAACTCCCGAAGGTGCTGGATATGAAGCAACCGCTAACTCAGATGTAGTTGTCATTACCGCAGGACTTCCACGTAAGCCAGGCATGAGTCGTATGGATTTGATTGGTGTTAACGCCGGAATTGTTCGTGGTGTTGCAGAAAATATTGCAAAGCATTCTCCTAACGCTGTCATCATCGTGGTTTCAAATCCACTTGATGAGATGACAGCTTTGGCGCAGATCGCAACAAACTTTCCGAAGAACCGCGTGATGGGACAGGCAGGAATGTTGGACACCGCACGATTCACAAATTTTGTTGCTGAAAAACTTGGCGTAAAGGTTTCTGCTGTAAAGACATTAACTCTTGGTTCACACGGCGACACAATGGTTCCAGTGCCAAGTCGCTGCACTGTAAATGGCAAGCCGCTGAGTGATCTGCTGTCTCAAGAGGAGATCGCTGATCTTGTTGATCGCACACGCAATGGTGGAGCAGAAGTTGTTGCTCTGCTTAAGACCGGCTCTGCTTATTACGCACCATCTGCAGCAGCAGCCCGCATGGCAAAGGCGGTTATTGAAGATTCAGGCGCAGTAATGCCTGTGTGTGCATGGGTAGATGGTGAGTACGGAATTTCTGGTGTGTACCTTGGCGTAGAAGCCGAGATCGGTCGCACCGGCGTGAAGAAGGTTGTGGAAGGCGCATTGACCGATACTGAAGTTGCAGCACTCAAGGAAGCGGCTGAAGCGGTTCGTGCAAAACAAGCAGATGTTCAAACTCTCTAATCAGAGCACTCTCAGAAAGAGGAAACAATGAGCAAGATCAAAGTAACGGGCACAGTCGTCGAACTCGATGGCGATGAGATGACACGCATCATGTGGCAGTTCATCAAGGATTCATTGATTCTG
>JBEANK010000083.1:0-4450 GCA_041165485.1 Actinomycetota bacterium
TCATCCCATTACCGAAATAACAGTTTTGAACCAAATGACTTCCAGTTTGTCGTGAATGATTACGTTTCGGAATACCCCAGCCCTGACAAGTTTGGTTTGAATAAGATTAAGGGTGTCGCCCCCTCCTAGGGGTCCGGATTTCCACGCCACTAAAGGTGGGCTCCTCGTTAACTAACCCTCGCCGTGCGTTTAATGAAATCAACGGTCAAATCAGGATAGTTCCACATGATTACATGTGCGCAGTTATCGACGACCACCCAATGTGAATGTCGGGGTGCAACCTCTTTTTCTTGAGCAATTTCCTCTGGAAGAGTTAAATCATAATCACCGAAGATGATCGATACATTTACAGATTCTGGAACATGAGATTGAAACTTTTTTCCGCGCAGCCCATTCCACAATGGCATATACCCCGTCGATTTAGCCATCGCTAAAACTGAATCACGACAGGATTCAAAACTTAACTCTCGCCACAAGTGAGTGATCTTTTTGTATCCAATCGCCTTCAATGGCGGCAGGTGATATGCAATTTGCATAAAGTGTTGGGAAATCTTTGCTAAATAACGTGCAAGTAGACTCGGCGGATATTTACCCATCGGAAGGTGGTGCCACAGCCCTGCCGGAGCAAGGGCGGTTACGCTTTTTACCCTCTCTGGTGCCACTGCTCCCATTTCAAGTGCGATCCAACCACCAAGTGAGTTCCCAGCAACATGCATCTGGTTAACACCATGAGTTCTACTAACCTCATCTACAATCGCTGCGGCAAGTGAGTGTGGATCAACCTTTTCATCTGGTTCAATCGGTGCAACTCCATGACCCGGAAGATCAACGGCATAAACAGTAAAGTGCTTAATCAATTGTGGAATCAAACTTTTCCAGATGGTTCCGGCAGAGCCCAAGCCATGCACCAATACCAAGGCAGGTTTTTTTAGATCTTCAGTAAATTGGTGGGCAATGATGGGCATTAGTACTTGTACTTCTCAGTCTCTATTGGATGGGCCTTACATACCGCTTTCCAAATAACATCAGGCTCAAACCCTGCCGCTAGCGCTTCATTAACGCTCTTGCTACCTAATTCAGAAAGTGCGATATCTGTTGAAAATGAGGCGGCCCAAGAATCCCCAAATGAGAGGGTAATCCGTTCACGAAGATCAGAGATTCGCAATGCCGGTAATTGCTTCTGCTTGCGCGCGAGATTGTTGTGCACTGATTGGATGTAGAGCCTGACCTAAAAGCCAACGCAGCGCTAATGCGCTCTTTCCTTCACCCAAAAGATGTGTCATTGCGATAGCAAAAGCTTTCCATAAATGGTCATCATGCTTTGTTAGCGCTAGTGCCAATTGATCTGGATCCTTAACCCGCATCGCAGCTAAAGCTGGATCAGATGAAACTTGAATTGAAATCTGCTCAAGGGCTGATGTTGCATCTGGTGCAAGCTGTGCAATTTCCACCAATCGCGCTAATTCGGATTCGCAGAGAGCCAGCAATACGCTTTCTTTATCACGATAATGGTTATACAAAGTTGCCCGAGAAACCTGTGAAACATCAGCAATCTCAATCATGGACATTTTCTTCAGCCCAGTAGTTGAAATTAACTCTTTAGTTGCTTCAAGAATTGCGTTTTGTGTACGGCGGTGAGTTGCTACTTGTGGCGCGTACTTATTAAGCGGCATCGACAACAGTGAGAGTGACGCCCTCACGGCTCTTGAGCTCTGATGCGACCTCTGCAAAAACACCAGACAGTGAAAGTCCTAACGCTGTGCAGATCGCGTTAAGCAGTTCTGAGGAAGCCTCTTTTTGACCGCGCTCAACCTCAGATAGATAACCGAGTGAGACACGGGCAGCGCGGGCAACATCACGCAAGGTGCGACCTTGAGCTGTACGGGCAGCACGAAGGGTTTGTCCAACAGCTTCACGAACTAGAACCATTGTCATTTCCTCCCGTCCTGTCGAACTTTCTATGTGATCTTTATGGTCGATGTCTAAGGATACGCGCAAAGGTGGCAATCGCGCTCGATGTAGCTGCGTTTCGTACAGATTCACGTTCTCCGGACAAGGAAAGTTCAATGGTCTGGCTTATTGGGCCTTCGATAGCAACCCATACAGCGCCAACTGGATGTCCATCTAATGGGTTAGGACCGGCAACTCCAGTGGTTCCAATCGCCCAGGTTGTTCCAAAGGATTTAATTGCACCCTTTGCCATTGCGATCGCAACCTCTTCGCTAATAACTGTGTGCTTTTCAATAATGGATGGATCTACACCTAAATGTGAGGTCTTAATTTCATCGCGATAAGCGGTCACTCCCCCAACAAAAACATCAGAAGCACCTGAGATTGTGACAATTGCTGAACTAACAGCACCGGCGGTTAATGACTCTGCAGTGCTAATAGTTTCACCATGTTGGCGCAGGTGTTCAACGATCTCGGCTGCAAAGCCTAAAATCTCCTTTGGAAGCGCCATCAAACTTCTCTCTTTTTGCCTAAACCTTGGGTGTCAAGCTTTATGTGTTAGGGCTGATTTTACATAGTACACACCAGTAAAGATAGTGAGGGCGATAGCTATGTACATAAATCCATCTCGGAACCAAAACAAGCTCTCATCTAGAGGCAAGATATAGAAACCAACTCCAAAGCCTTGCATCATGGCCTTAATCTTGCCGCCACGATTGGCTGGAATAACTCCACGCTTGATAACAGCTAACCTAAAAAGTGTTATCCCGATTTCACGGCTCAGTATCACAATCGTCATCCACCAAGGCATACGACCCAAAATAGAGAGCGAGACCATGGCGGTACCAATCATAAACTTGTCTGCGACAGGGTCCAGAAACTTTCCAAACTCGGTGATCGTTCCGCGACTCCTTGCTAACTTTCCATCTAGGACATCGGACATACCGAGTGTGAAGAAAACGCACCACGAGATGTACTGCCAGGTGGTGTCATCTCCACCATTCTTGAAAAGCGTGTAACCACCGACCGGCACAAAAACCAAGCGCATCACGGTGATTAAGTTAGGGGTTATGAATGCTGGCAACTTCATAATGGCTTTGCCACCAAATCCGCTCCCATTGAATCTATAACCACAGCATCAACATACTGCCCCACTGTGAAATCAGTATCCATAAAGGTTGTTGTTCCATCGACTTCTGGGCCTTGGTGTGCTGCACGTCCCTCTTGAAGCTCGGCATCTTCAATCAATACCCGAATAGTTTCGCCGATTCGAGCCTGGGCACGCAAGGAAACCATCTCATCTGCCAATGAAGACAGGGTCTCTACTCGATGTGCTATTACTTCAGGATCGACCTTGTCCGATAAGTTAAGGGCTTCAGTGTTGTCCTCATCTGAATAACCAAAAACACCTACCGCATCTAATTTGGCTTGAGTAATGAAGTTAGCAAGGTCATCAAAATCCTCTTGGGTTTCACCTGGAAAACCAACGATGAAGTTGGAACGAATTCCTGCCTCAGGTGAGAGTGCGCGAATCTGAGTGATTAAATGTAAGAATTTTTCGGTATCTCCAAAGCGGCGCATTCTGCGCAAAACGGTTGGACTTGTGTGTTGGAAGGATAAATCAAAGTATGGCGCAGTTTTATCGGTAGCTATCATCGCCTGAAGCAAAGTTGGTCGCATCTCAGCTGGTTGCAGATATGACAGACGCACTCTTTCCACGCCGCGAAGTGCGGCAATTTCAGGGAGAATCTTCTCCATTAGCTGCAGATCCCCAAGATCTTTTCCATATGAAGTCGTGTTCTCACTGACCAGGAACATCTCGGTGACTCCATTGTCAGCTAACCATCGCGCCTCGGCAATAATTTCAGTAGGGCGTCTCGAAATAAATGAGCCGCGGAAGTATGGAATTGCACAAAAGGAACATCGTCTGTCGCAACCAGATGCAATTTTCAAAGGTGCCCAAGGAGCGTTACCTAGACGTTTCCGTGAGAACTCTTCCTCCTGTCGGGCATCTGCCCGTTCAGCAGGCGCGATCGGAAGGAGGGCGCGGCGATCACGAGGTACATGTGCCGTGTGCGATTCACCTGCCACGATGGCTTGTAAACGGGCTGAGATATCTTTGTAATCATCAAATCCCAAGATTGCATCTGCCTCAGGCAAGGCTTCCGCAAGTTCATTTCCATATCTTTCAGCCATACAACCAACAGCAACTACAGCACGGGTTGTACCGTGTCCTTTAAGGGAGTTAGCTTCAAGCAGGGCATCTACAGAATCTTTTTTAGCTGATTCAATAAAGCCACAGGTATTCACAAGGGCAACTTCAGCAGATTCAACATCATCGACAAGGGTCCAGCCATCGGCAGCTAAGCGGCCGGCAAGTTCCTCGGAATCAACTTCATTACGTGCGCACCCTAAAGTGACAACTGCAACTGTGCGCTTCATTTGCACAATCTTACAGTGCAAAGAGGGTTTAAGAATCTACTCCGTACGACACGCTAAC
>JBEANK010000084.1:0-4691 GCA_041165485.1 Actinomycetota bacterium
TAGGGCTGTTAATGCGGCAAGTGCGATCGCTGTATTCATGGCCACACAGTATCACAAATGAAAATGATTATCATTTCCACCTGCAGCCCACTACGCTCAACCCATGCTCGCAATCGCTCGATTTTCAACCCCTTTGGCTAACGCCTCCCACTTTGAGGCACAGCTTTCCGTGGCCCTTGAGGCATTTTCCGCCTGTGCAGGTTTTGTGAGCGGCGAGTTTGGACAGAATCTAGATGACACATCAATGTGGTCACTTGTAACACATTGGGAAAATGTGGGTTCTTATCGCAGGTATTGATGAGCCAGGTGCATATGAAAGGCCGTACTCAGAGTAAAATTCTCGTACGGAAGTAACACACGTTGCTGACCGCCGACAGCCAGCCGGGCAGTACCTATTCACCGGCTCTTATATTCGCCGGATAGGAAATCAAATGGCAACGGACCGTTTAGAAAATATCGTAGGACTCGCAAAGCGTCGTGGGTTTGTTTACCCATCATCTGAAATTTATGGCGGACTTCGCGCATCATGGGATTACGGCCCACTAGGAGTCGAGCTTAAGAACAATGTAAAGCGCCAGTGGTGGAAGTCCATGGTTATGGGTCGCGAAGATGTTGTAGGCCTTGATTCATGCGTGATCTTGGCAAAGGAAGTATGGGAAGCATCAGGACACGTTGCAACATTTAGTGATCCATTAACTGAATGCACCGCTTGTCATAAGCGTTACCGTGCAGATCACCTAGAAGAGGCATACGAGGCAAAGCACAAGAAGAAGCCTGAATCCTTAACAGACATTAACTGTCCGGCGTGTGGAAATAAAGGTCAATTCACAACACCAAAGCAGTTCAGCGGATTGCTCAAGACTTTCTTGGGGCCAGTTGAAGATGAATCAGGTCTTGCATATTTGCGGCCAGAAACCGCGCAAGGAATTTTTATTAACTTTGATCAGGTGATGACTACATCTCGTAAGAAACCACCATTTGGTATTGGCCAAATTGGTAAGTCATTCCGCAATGAAATTACACCTGGAAACTTCATCTTCCGCACACGTGAATTTGAGCAGATGGAGATGGAGTTCTTCGTAGTTCCTGGAAGTGATGAAGAATGGCACCAGTACTGGATCGACACACGTCTTGCTTGGTATGTAGATCTTGGTATTAACCCAGAACGCTTGCGTATTTACGATCATCCTAAAGAGAAGCTGTCGCATTATTCAAAGCGCACAGCAGATATTGAATACAAGTTTGAATTTGCCGGAACTGAATGGGGCGAGCTTGAAGGTATTGCTAACCGTACAGATTTCGATCTGAAAGCCCACTCAGCTGCATCAGGTAAGGATCTTTCTTACTTTGATCAGGAAAAGGGTGAGCGTTGGACTCCTTATGTAATTGAGCCTGCGGCAGGTGTAGATCGTTGCACTCTGACCTTCTTGATGGATGCGTTCACTGAAGATGAAGCACCAAATAGCAAGGGCGAGATGGAAAAGCGTGCGGTATTAAAGCTAGATCATCGCTTGGCACCAATTAAGGCAGCGGTTTTGCCTTTGTCCCGAAACGTAGACCTTTCACCAAAGGCCCGCGATCTTGCGACACAACTTCGTAAGAACTGGAACATTGATTTTGATGATGCTGGTGCAATCGGTCGTCGTTACCGTCGCCAAGATGAAATCGGTACTCCTTACTGCATTACCGTTGACTTTGAAACCCTTGAAGACAATGCGGTAACAATTCGCGATCGCGACACAATGGCGCAAGAGCGCATCGGCCTGGATCAGGTTGAGGCATGGTTAGCACCTCGTCTACTAGGTTGCTAAAGCCACTCTTACTTCCATTAGCAAGCGGCGATCATTACATTGATCCGCCGGTTGTTCTCGCACCCATGGCCGGAATCACCAATGCACCGTTTCGCACCCTCTGCCGCGAACAAGGCGCAGGTTTATTTGTCTCTGAAATGGTTACCGCACGAGCATTAATTGAAAGACGACCAGAGACTTTACGAATGATTGTTCCTGGTAAAGATGAGTGGCCACGTTCTGTTCAGTTGTACAGCGTTGATCCAACAACAATGCGAGCTGCGGTAACGATGATTGGTAAGGAAAACCTTGCCGACCATATCGATATGAACTTTGGATGCCCAGTGCCTAAGGTGACTCGTAAAGGCGGGGGAGCAGCACTTCCATTCAAGCGCAAACTCTTTACAAGTATTGTGGGTGCAGCGGTCGAGGCGGCAAAACCTTTTGGAATTCCAGTCACTGTAAAGATGCGTATTGGAATCGACAGTGATCACGAAACTTATTTAGAGGCGGCACAGTCAGCTGCTGACCTTGGAGTTGCATGGGTTGCCTTGCATGCACGCACAGCAGCTCAGATGTATGAGGGCAAAGCAGATTGGTCTGCAATTGCACGCCTAGTAGAGCATTTAAAGCCAACTGGAGTGCCTGTTTTGGGTAATGGAGATATCTGGTCGGGCAGCGATGCGGTTTCGATGGTGGCGCAAAGTGGATGTGCAGGAGTAGTAGTTGGCCGTGGTTGTTTAGGACGTCCATGGTTGTTTACTGATCTTGTTTCTGCACTTAAGGGCGAAGGTAAGCAAATAACACCGACCCTGCATGAAGTTCGTGAAGTGATGTTCCGTCACGCGAATTTAATTGTTGAATATTTAGAATCTGAAGATCGTGGAATGCGCGATATGCGAAAGCACATGGCCTGGTACCTCAAGGGTTTCCGTGTTCCACGCGAGATTCGCCATGATTTAGGAATGGTCTCCTCACTACAAAAGATGCGTAATCTCTTGGATCAGTTAGAGGATCAGCCATACCCAACTGAGGTTGGCGAAAAACCGCGAGGGCGGACAAGTCATGGCCGACCTCCTACATTGCCCGATGGTTGGCTCAATGATCCAGATGAACTAGTTCATGTTGAACTAGAAGATGCGTTTTCGGGCGGATAAGTGTTTCTCTTTAGGTGGATACGTCGCACCATTACCGTCATTGTGATTCTTGCCTTAATTGGTCCTGCCTATGGAATATCGCAGGTCTGGAGAGCAGCAAATAACCCGGTGGTGCGTCAAGCAGATGTGATTGTTGTTTTAGGAACTGCGCAACTGAATGGAAAACCTGGTGATGCGCTTGAAGCTCGATTAGTTGAGGCACAACGAATTTACAAACTTGGATATGCGCCATCAATTATTACCGTTGGAGCAGGTGCTCCTGGTGATCGCACAACTGAAGCGGCTTCTGGAAAATATTGGCTAAGAAACAATGGCGTTGCTTCTAAGAAAATCACCGCAATCGAAGAAGGCCGTGACACCTTAGCGAGTACTAAGGCTTATGCAGCGGTTATGAAAAAGCGTTATGTCAGTGATGTCATTATTGTTACCGATCCTTTTCACTGCGCTCGTGCAATAAAGATGGCCAATGACCAAGGAGTTCTTGGAACCTGTTCACCTGTTCAAACAGGGCCAAATACCCTTGATAACAGCGGATATCGCTATCTTCTTCGTGAAGCAGCTGCCTATTTGGCATACATCACCGTTGGACGACGCGGTATTCATGTAAGTGATCACTTACCAGGTGCTGACATTGTTACTAAGGTACTTCCGTGAGCTACACCAACCATGATCAAGAACGGTTTCTCGATGAACCTGCCAAACGCCCGGGTAGAACCGAGTTCATGCGCGATCGTGCTCGGGTAATTCACTCAGCCTCACTGCGACGCCTTGCTGCAAAAACACAGGTTGCGGTCCCTTGGGAAAATGATTTTCAGCGCACCCGACTTTCGCACTCTTTGGAGTGTGCCCAAATTGGTCGCGAACTTGGAGAATCCCTGGGTGCAGATCCCGATCTTCAAGACACCGCATGTCTTTCACATGATTTAGGTCATCCACCTTTTGGTCATAACGGTGAAGAAGCACTTGCCGAGATCGCTAAAGATTTTGGCGGCTTTGAGGGCAATGCGCAAAGTTTTAGATTATTAGTCCGACTAGAAGCAAAGACTGTCGATGCTGAAGGAAAGAGCATTGGTCTGAATTTAACCCGTGCATCATTAGATGGCGCAACAAAATACCCATGGCCGCGCTCTGAAAACCCTCGCAAGTTTGGTGTTTATGATGATGATGTCGAGATCTTCACATGGATGAGAAAAGGTGCACCAGTTGGTAAGAAGTGTATTGAAGCTCAGATTATGGATTGGTCTGATGATTGCGCATACTCAGTTCATGACTTAGAGGATGCAATCTTTGCTGGACAGGTTTCGGTTAAGAATTTTACTAATGATTTTTCACAGCTGTACTCGGTAATGACTAAGGATTACAAGAGTGATGCAACTGAACAAGAGGCCATTGATGCTCATGCTCGATTGTCATCTTTATCTGCATGGCCGCATTACTACGATGGAAGCCACAGAAGCCTTGCCCGACTCAAAGATTCAACTAGCCAACTAATTGGACGTTTCGTTTTAGCTGCTGAACTTGAAACTCGTAGAGTCCACGGAGATGGACCCTTATCTCGCTACAGTGCTGATTTGGTTATTCCACGCGAGCAAAAGATCGAAGTTGATTTTCTCAAAGCCATTGCAGGGCATTACTTAATCAACGCTGCGCACTCACAAGATCGCTATGCAAAACAACATGTCATCATCAAAGAGCTTGTTGAGATGTTGCTCAAGCACCCACACGAAATGGACTCCTTTTTCCA
>JBEANK010000085.1:0-4415 GCA_041165485.1 Actinomycetota bacterium
CCGTGATGGTGGCAAGCGCTACCTAGGTAAGGGTGTTGAAAAGGCGATCGCATTTGTTAATGATGAAATCGCTCCAGAGATTATTGGCTTTGATTCACAGGATCAGCGTCTTATCGATGCAGCGATGATTGAGCTTGATGGAACTAAGAACAAGTCACGCCTTGGAGCAAATGCAATTCTTGGTGCTTCATTGGCAGTTGCTAAGGCATCAGCGGAATCATCTGATCTTTCACTGTTCCGCTACTTAGGTGGACCAAATGCACATGTTCTTCCAGTTCCAATGATGAACATCCTCAACGGTGGCGCACATGCTGATACAAATGTTGATATTCAAGAGTTCATGATTGCGCCAATTGGAGCACCAACATTCCGCGAATCAGTTCGCTGGGGTGCCGAGATTTATCACGCACTCAAGGCTGTTTTGAAGAAGCGTGGTCTTGCAACATCTGTTGGTGATGAGGGTGGCTTTGCGCCAAACCTTGATAGCAACCGTGCTGCGCTTGATTTAATCCTCGAAGCGATCACAGCTGCAGGGTTCAAGCCAGGTAGTGAAATCGCCCTTGCAATGGATGTTGCTGCAACTGAGTTCCACGAGAACGGTAAGTACAACTTTGAAGGTGCAGTAAAGACATCTGATGAAATGATCGCGTATTACACCTCTTTGGTAGATGCCTACCCAATCGTTTCAATCGAAGATCCATTGAATGAAGAGGACTGGGCTGGTTGGACCGAGATGACTAAGGTCCTTGGTTCACGTATCCAGATCGTCGGAGATGACTTATTTGTTACTAACCCAGAGCGTTTAGCTAAGGGAATCGCCGGAAATACCGCGAATGCACTTCTTGTAAAGGTTAATCAGATTGGAACTCTGACAGAGACAATCGATGCAGTAGAAATGGCACATCGTGCCAACTATCGCAGCATGATGAGCCACCGTTCAGGTGAAACAGAGGACACAACTATTGCAGATCTTGCTGTTGCGCTTAACTGCGGGCAGATCAAGACAGGTGCACCTGCACGTACTGAGCGCGTTGCTAAGTACAACCAACTACTTCGTATTGAAGAAGAGCTAGCTGAAGGTGGGGTCTACGCGGGTCGCGCAGCATTCCCACGTTTCAAGGCGTAAGAATTAGCTATGGCACGTCGACAACTGCGCTTTGGTCGTCGTCGTACCTCTAATCGAGTTCTAGCGTTATCTGTAATCTTTTTTATACTCGCATTAACTATTGCGCCACCCGTGAAACATTACTTCACACAACGTGCTCAGATTAGTGCTCTGAAGTCACAGCTATCAGCAGACAACACCGCGCTACAAAAGGCGCGTGAAGAGTTAACTTTGTGGCAAGACCCTGAATATGTGAAATCTCAAGCACGTGAGCGTTTGCACTTTGTTATGCCAGGAGAACGTCAATACATTGTTACTGAAGGCGAAACAGAGGCTGGGCAAAACGGAACCACCAAGATCGCTAACTCTTTAGCTGATGGACAACCGTGGTACTCACGTTTAATCGCATCAATTAGCGAAACCGGCAATTAATGCGTGAAGTAAGCCAAGCAGATCTAGATTGCATTGAAAGGCAGCTAGGTCGCACACCTCGTGATGTTCATGCAATTGCCTACCGCTGCCCTTGCGGTAAACCTGCCGTTGTAGAAACCCCACCTCGACTTGAGGATGGCACTCCATTTCCAACTTTCTACTATGCAACCTGCCCTCGTTTAACAGCTGTTATTTCAACCCTTGAAACTACCGGTCTTATGGGTGAAATGAATGAGCGGTTAGAAACAGATGCAGAATTAGCGGGTGCCTACCACGCAGCACATGATGATTACATTGCCTCACGCTCTGCGTTGGGCATTGATGTCCCGGAAGTTGCTGATGTTTCTGCAGGGGGCATGCCTACTCGCGTGAAGTGCTTACATTCACTTGTCGCGCACTCGCTGTCAGCAGGACCCGGCGTTAATCCTTTAGGCGATGAAGCGCTAGCGAAACTTCCTGATTGGTGGAAAAACAACCCATGCGAGTAGCAGCTATTGATTGCGGAACTAACTCGATTCGTTTACTCATTGCAGATATTGATGGAAACAACTTTCGTGAAATTGTGCGTGACATGGAGATTGTTCGCTTAGGACAAGGTGTTGATCAAACCGGTCAATTCCACCCAGATGCGATCGCCCGAACACTAGCCGCAGTTGATAAATTTGCAGTAGAGATTGCAAAACGCGGGGTTGAAAAGATTCGTTTTTGCGCAACAAGTGCCACACGTGATGCGACCAACCGTCATCTCTTTGTCGATGGCGTTCGCGAACGTTTGGGGATCGAACTCGAGGTTATCTCTGGTGATGAAGAAGCTGCGCTTTCCTTTGCTGGTGCGATCAAAGATTTAGATCCAAGTAAGGGCCCCTTTCTAGTTGTTGATATCGGCGGAGGCTCAACTGAGTTTGTTTTTGGGACCTCAACAGTTGAGAGTGCAAAGAGTGTCAATATCGGATGTGTGCGAATGTCTGAGCGTCATTTTGTCTCAGATCCAGCCACACCTGAACAAATTGAAGCGGCTCGCACAGATATCCAAGCAGCGATCGCACAAGCTGCAGCTGTTGTTCCAATTACTATGGCAAAGACATTAGTTGCTGTTGCAGGTACAGCAACAACCGTTGCCGCTGCGGCTCTCGATCTACCGGAATACGATCGCTACGCCATTCACTTAGCTCGAATTTCAGCGCAACAAACCCATGAAGCAGCCACTATGTTTGCAAATAAAAATCGTGAGCAACGCTTATCGCTGGGATATATGCATCCAGGTCGCGTTGATGTTATTGCTGCAGGCTCTCTAGTTTTGTCAGAGATCATGAAGGCAACCGGTGCTACCGAATTTGTAGCCTCTGAATCAGATATTTTGGATGGAATGGCATTTTCTCTTGCCTGCAATTAAATCTATAAAGCTTCTAGATCAAAAGATTGTCGCCTGCACCAAGTGCCCACGCTTAGTGGAGTGGCGTGAAGAGGTCGCTGTTGTAAAACGTAAGTCCTACGAAAATGAGAAGTACTGGGGTAAACCAGTTCCAGGTTTTGGTCCTGACAATGCACGAATTGTGATCGTTGGATTAGCACCAGGTGCGCATGGAGCAAACCGAACAGGACGAATCTTTACTGGTGATTCATCGGGGGATTGGCTCTATAAAGCGCTGCACAAGAACGGTCTAGCAACGATTCCGACCAGCACTTCGGCAAGTGATGGACAAAAACTTATTGATACCCGAATTACCTGCGCCGTTCGATGCGCGCCACCGGATAACAAGCCATCAACTGAGGAAAAGAACCAGTGCTCTGATTACTTAATCAATGAGATCGAACTTTTGCTACCAACTGTTCGAGTTTTTGTTGCCTTGGGAAGTGTTGCTTGGAGTGCAATTATCAAAAGCCTTCGATCGCTTGATCATGAAATTGCATCACCGACACCAAAGTTTGGTCATGGTGAAAGCTTCACCTGGGTTACTCCAGATGGAATTAAACGCTTAGTTTTAGGAAGCTATCACCCAAGCCAGCAAAATACCTTTACCGGAAAACTTACAGAACCAATGCTCAACGCAATTTTTAAGAAGGCAAAGAGCTTTAAATAGCCGCCGATTTCAGCTGAGCAATATGACTTTCAATGTGATTGGCACCAAGCGTTACAACTTGCAGAAGAGTTACCGCTCCTCGTTGCGGATGGGTTGAGATTCGATCCCAGTCAGACGCTGATGCATTCTTCAAGATCTCGTAGTTCAACTCATGTGTTGCTGCTAGAGCATTTAACGAATTAGAGACAGAACGCTTGTCGTACTGCAATCCAATTGGAAACTTCTCTTCATCAAAGGGGACAATTGTTGGATTGTCTTCACACAAAGCATTTGAATATCTGACACCAAATTGAATTTCCGCATCTGCAATGTGGTGTATGACAAAGGCTGCGGACCATTCGCCATCTTTAGATTTACTGACCGCCTCCATCGAGATTTTTCTGCCTTCTTCGATAAAGGTGAGTGCTGATGCGTGATATTTTTCAAGTAATTGTTGATGGTCCATACCGTCATCGTAACCCTGATATTTAGGATATTTAAGGCTCAGTTTCAGCAAAAGCCTCTCATCAAGTAAACTTCCGCGCAGTTGACTGTGGCCCCCGTAGTCCAATGGCAGAGACAGAGGACTTAAAATCCTTCCAGTGTCGGTTCGAGTCCGACCGGGGGCACTAGCTTTAAGCGCTTTTTAAGCATCTGAGCGTGGCTCTACTTAGCCGTAACCGACCATAAACCGTACGATTGCCCTGCACCACAACCACCAGAAACTCTGGTGGCCCTACAAAAGGAGAACACAGATATGCGCAGTTCAAACCCTGTTCTTGGACGGGCGTTTAATCAGCGTGGATACGCTGCATTCG
>JBEANK010000086.1:0-4652 GCA_041165485.1 Actinomycetota bacterium
TCCCATTAGATGGCGCTGATTTTCCAATTCTTCGTGAAGCGCTCGATAAGTTACAACTCAATGATGCTGCACTTGTTTATGAGCCAGAAAGCTCTGCAGCACTTGGCTTTGGTTTCCGTTGTGGATTCCTAGGTCTATTGCACATGGAGATCGTTCGCGAACGTCTAGAGCGTGAACACAAGCTCAACCTTATTTCGACCGCACCCAACGTTGTGTATAACGTAACGATGGATGATGGCAAGCAAGTACGTGTTACCAATCCATCAGAGTTTCCAGATGGAAAGGTTGCAGCGGTTTACGAGCCAATTGTTAAATCAACAATCCTTGCGCCGGCTGAGTTCATCGGAACAATCATGGAGCTGTGTCAGGATCGACGCGGAATCTTGCTCGGAATGGATTACATCTCTGAAGATCGCGTGGAGATCCGTTATGACCTACCGCTAGCTGAAATTGTTTTCGACTTCTTTGATCAGCTCAAGAGCCGCACAAAGGGCTATGCATCTTTGGATTACGAAGAAAAGGGCGATGCCGAGGGCAACTTGGTGAAGGTCGATATCTTGTTGCAGGGTGAAGCCGTTGATGCGTTTAGCGCAATTGTTCACCGAGATAAGGCGTATGCATATGGCGTGATGATGACCGGAAAACTTCGCGAATTAATCCCTCGCCAACAGTTTGAGGTTCCTATTCAGGCAGCAATCGGTGCTCGCATTATTGCTCGCGAAAGTATTCGCGCGATCCGTAAGGATGTTTTAGCTAAGTGTTACGGTGGAGATATTTCACGTAAGCGAAAGCTTTTGGAGAAGCAAAAAGAGGGTAAGAAGCGCATGAAGATGGTGGGACGTGTTGAAGTTCCACAAGAAGCCTTCGTTGCAGCCCTTGCAACCGATGCCGATATCGAAAAGGTAAAGGCTGCTCGCAAAGCGGGGCAATAATGCTCTCCTTTTATGTCCACATTCCTTACTGCATTAAGCGGTGCGGTTACTGTGACTTCAACACATATACCCCCAACGAACTCCAAGATGGTGCAACCCTTGAAATCGTTAGCAATGATTACATTGATGCGGTTTTACGCGAGTTAGAGGCGGCACCAACTGAATCTGTGCCAACTATCTTTTTTGGGGGCGGAACACCTTCGCTTTTGCCCGCTCATGATTTAGGTAGGGTAATCGCAGCAATCAAGGCACGTAACGGTTTAACCGCCGATTGCGAAGTTACTTTAGAAGCTAACCCAGACTCAGTGACAGCTGAAAAATTGGCGGAGTATCTACAGGTTGGATTTAATCGAATCTCATTTGGAATGCAATCTGCAAAGCCTCATGTGTTGGCAGCGCTCGATCGGACGCACAATCCAGCTAATGTTGAAAAAGCGATCACAATGGCGCGAGCTGCAGGTTTTAAATCAATTAGTGTTGATTTGATCTACGGAACACCAGGTGAGAGCTTGGAGGATTGGCGCGAAACCGTGGAAAGTGCTTTGGCTTTAGATATCGATCACATCAGCGCATATGCATTGATTGTTGAAACCGGAACTAAGTTAGCTGCGCAGATTAAGCGCGGAGATTTAACGATGCCTAATGATGATTTGATGGCGGATATGTATTTGCTGGTAGATCAATTGTGTGAAGAAAAAGAACTTACTTGGTATGAGTTATCCAACTGGTCAAAGCCAGGACACCAATGCCGTCACAACATCGCCTACTGGGAGAACAAGAACTGGTGGGGCTTAGGGCCTGGTGCACATTCGCACATTGATGCAAAACGTTTCTGGAATGTAAAGCATCCAACAACTTATAAACAAAAGATTTTTGCTGGAGATACTCCTGTATTAGATAGCGAGCAATTGACCCCTGAGCAGATAAAGGATGAGTCGATTCTTCTTGGAATTCGTATGCGCGATGGTTTGCAGGTTGAGCTTTTGGAGCCCCATCAGATGGAGGTTTTGGCGATCTATCGTGAGAATGGTTTTATTGAGTTGCGAGAAGATCGTGTGATCTTGAGCCCTGCGGGCCGTTTGATTGCAGATCGAATCGTGCGAGAAATAACTATCTAGTACCCTTAGCGCAAATGTCATCACGTCGTCTTGAAATCCTCCGCGCAATTGTCGATGAGTACGTTGCGACCCAAGAACCTGTCGGTTCAAAGGCAATCGCAGAACGCCATGGACTTGGTATTTCACCTGCAACGATTCGAAATGAAATGGCCGTCCTTGAAGATGAAGGTTTGATCACTCAACCTCACACAAGCGCTGGTCGTATTCCTACTGATCGGGGATATCGCGTTTTCGTCGACAAGCTTGCAACAGTGAAGCCGCTTTCATCTGCCGAACGTCGCGCAATTGAAACCTTTTTAGAAGGCTCACATGATTTGGAAGAGTTGCTCAAAAAGTCAGCAAAGTTGTTGGCAGATATCACCAAGCAGGTGGCGGTAGTGACATATCCAATCATTGGAGACACCCGCGAAAAGATGGCAATTTCTGGAACAGCGAACTTGGCACGTTCAGCGGAAGATTTGGGAGTAACGCTCTCACCAATTCTTGAAGCCCTTGAGGAGCAGGTTGTTTTAATGAAACTTCTCAACGAAGCGCACTCAACCGTGCATGTTCGTATTGGTAGCGAGCAACTGGATACAAACCTTCAATCAACTTCATTAGTAACGGTTGGTTACGGCTTAGCGAATTCACCTCTAGGAGGTCTTGGAGTTATGGGACCTACACGAATGGATTATGCAGGCTCAATGGCCGCGGTCGATGCCGTTGCACGTTATGTCGGACGATTCATTAGTGAGGGTTCATAAGTGGCCGATCATTACGAGAGTTTAGGTGTCACAAAAGGTGCGACCGCTGATGAAATCAAAAAGGCGTATCGCAAACTTGCTCGTGAACTACATCCAGATATCAACCCAGATCCGCACGCCCAAGAAAAGTTCAAAGAGGTGACTGAGGCGTACGATGTTTTAAGCGATCCACAAAAGCGTCAAAGTTATGACATGGGTGGAAGTGGCTTTGGCGGGGGATTTGGCGGAGCCAACTTTGGTGGCGGATTTAGCGACATCATGGATGCATTCTTTGGTGGAGGTGGATCTCGTGGACCTCGACCTCGCACACGTGCTGGACAAGATTCGCTTATTCGAATTCAAGTTGATCTCAATGAGGCTTGCTTTGGAACAGAGCGTGAAATAACAGTTGATTCAGCTGTTGTATGTCCAAAGTGCACCGGAACGGGTTGCCAAGATGGCGATCATCCTGAGATGTGTTTGGTCTGTAAAGGACGTGGCGAGACGCAGCAAGTTGTTCGCTCTGTAATTGGTCAAGTAATGACATCACGTCCATGCAATACCTGTAATGGGTATGGCAGCGTTATTAAGAGCCCTTGTCGTGAGTGTGCTGGCGAAGGTCGTGTTCGTAGCCGTCAAACAATTGATGTGAAGATTCCTGCCGGTGTTGAAACCGGAAACAGAATTCAGATGTCAGGTCGAGGCGAAGTAGGTGCTGGTGGCGGAACTGCAGGTGATCTTTACGTTGAAATTGTTGAGGAACCGCACCAATATTTAGTGCGCGATGGCGACACTCTGCACATGTCATTGGATATCAGCATGGTTGCAGCAGCGCTGGGAACGACAGTTACCGTTGAAGCACTTGATGGACCAGTAGATGTTCAGATCAAGCCCGGAACACAAAGTGGCACACCAGTTGTGATCAAGGGCAAGGGAATGACCCGTTTGCGCCGGGGAGATCGTGGTGACTTGATTGTTCATATTGAGGTTCACACACCTACCAAGCTCAACAAAGAGGAAGAAGCCCTGCTTCGTACATTTGCTGAACTGCGTGGAGAAAAATCAAGTGATGCCCATGTAAAGGGTCAAGATGGTTCAATTTTTAGCAAACTTAAAGGTGTGTTCAACAAGTAATGTTTACTCTCTTTTTCGTAGAAGATCTTCCAACAACTATTGGAGCTCACTACGAATTCGCTAATGAGGATGCCAACCATGCGATCCGTGTTTTGCGGATGCAAGTTGGCGTTGAGTTCATGCTCAGCGATGGCAATGGAGCGTGGTCACAAGTAAAGGCTGTAGAAGTTTCCAAGAAATCAATGCAGGTTGAGGTAATCGATTCAGGTTTTCAAGAAGCCCTGCCAACAACGATCACCGTTGTACAAGCACTACCTAAAGGAGATCGCTCAAAAGAGGCTATCGAGCTGTTAACTGAAGCTGGTGTTGATCGCATTGTTCCGTGGGCAGCAAGCCGCAGCATCGGTAAAGGTACAGAAAAGTTTGCAATCACTGCGCGCGAGGCTAGTAAACAATCTCGACGTTTTCGAATCCCGGAAGTGACTGATTTGGCAACAACAGCGCAGATCTGCGAAGCGATCAAGATCAGTGATTTAGCGATCGCCTTTCATGAAAGTAATGTGCAGCACCTTTTAATCATTATCGGACCAGAAGGCGGAATAACCGATGAGGAGCTTGCAGCCTTTGAAGCTGCAGGTGCGAAGGTTGCCTTGATGGGTCGTCCAATCTTGCGTTCGGCACATGCTGGAATCGCAGCGGTGTCAGCAGTTTCTGCACTTTTGAAGGTATGGTGATGAAGTGGCTTTAGATCCCAACTGCATCTTCTGCAAAATCATTGAAGGTGAGATCCCAGCAGATATCGTTTT
>JBEANK010000087.1:0-4374 GCA_041165485.1 Actinomycetota bacterium
GTTTAAGAGATTGCCGCTCATGGGATAAGGGTACCTTTCTCTTATGACTTCAGGCGAACGCATTAATGACCACACGGCGATCCCTGCAAAACCAGATCTGATTCGGTTAGGTCTTGGAATTATTGGAATCGGAACTTCTGGACCATTAATTGCAATGAGTGCAATGCCGGTACTGACCTTAATTTTCTGGCGAAATCTCGGCGGATCTTTGATGACACTGCCCTTTGCGCTTCGTCACTCACGTGATCGTGCAGGAATTAAGTGGGCTGTTTTTGCTGGTGTACTGCTGGCGCTGCACTTTATCGGCTTCTTTTTAGCGATGAGAATGACAACAGTTGCAGCGGGAACAGCACTTGTTGCCTTGCAGCCAATATTTGCAGCGCTATTTGTCAAGTTTAGTGGTGGAGATATTCCTTCAAAAGCCTGGCTAGGAATGATTGTTAGCTTTGTTGGTGTTGTCTTGGTCTCTGGCGTCGATCTAACAATTTCCTTGAAATCCTTTTTAGGTGACATAGCAGCTTTGATATCAGCTGCATTAGCTGCTGCTTACATGATGGCTGGATCAAAGGCACAACGCACCTTAGAAACAAGTACCTACACAACGGTTTGCTACTTTGTTTGTTCGATAACCGCACTTCCAATGGCCTTGCTTGCAGGAAATGAAATTTTTGCATTTGAACAAAAAGAGTGGCTCATACTGTTGGGGTTAATTCTTGGTGCTCAGTTGCTAGGTCACACAATGTTTAACTCAGCGCTCAAGCGTGTGTCACCAGCGATCGTTTCGCTGATTGTCTTTTTTGAGGTACCTGTCAGCGCGGTACTTGCAGCGTGGTGGTTGGATCAAACTCCACCGCTAGGAATCATTCCTGGAATAGCCCTAATCCTCATTGGGTGCGTCTTAGTTGTAACTAGAACTCGTGGTGGCAGTAATGATTGATCTGCACACCCATACTAATTGCAGCGATGGAACAGATTCTCCCCGCGAACTTGTTAACAAGGCGATCGTTCTGGGTTTAGAGGTTCTTGGTATTTCTGATCACGACACAACATCTAGTTGGAAAGAGGCCACCGAAACTTTGCGGGGTTCGCTTAAGTTAGCGCTGGGCTCTGAAATTTCCTGTTTAACAACAGATGGCATCAGCGTTCACATGTTGGGGCTGCTCTTTGATCCCAATCATGCCGAGATGCAACAGGTATTAGAAGAAACTCGTGATGGACGTCTACCGCGCATGCGCAAAATCATTGAAAAAATGCGTGCAGAAGGCATGGATATCTCTATGGCCGATGTTGAGCTAGCAATGCCGGTGGGTGCAACTATGGGTAGACCGCACCTTGCAGATGCACTAGTTGCAAAGAAGATTGTGAAATCACGTGATGAGGCCTTTGCTGATTTACTACATAACCAATCACGTTTTTACGTTTCTCATGCCGCTCCAACGCCTGCTGAGGCAATTGCATTGATTCGCAGAGCGGGGGGAGTTGCAGTAATTGCACATCCATTTGCCTCTCATCGTGGTCAAATTCTTAAAGCTGAGGATTTTTCAGAACTAGTTTCCGCAGGATTAAATGGCATAGAAGTTGACCATCGCGATCAAAATCCCGATGAGAGAGCGATGTTGCGAGGCATTGCTAAGGATTTGGATCTAGTTGTAACAGGAAGTAGCGACTATCACGGTACTGGAAAACTAAATTCATTAGCAGAAAACCACACCCATAGGGAAGAATGGGAGAAGCTTGAGTCACAAGCTAATGCTCGAAGGGTGGTTTCAGCGTGAAAGATATCAGCGCTATTACATTTGCACTCCAATCTTTTGTGACACTTTTTGTCATTATGGATCCACCTGGAGCAACTCCAATCTTCTTAGGATTGGTCGCAGACAAGTCTCCTAAGGTTCGCAGAATCTTGGCGGTACAAGCCGCTGGTGTCTCACTGCTTGTTATCTCTATCTTCGCCCTTTTTGGTCGAGCAATTTTGAACTACCTCAATATTTCAATGGAAGCGCTGCAAGCTGCGGGTGCATTGCTCTTGTTATTGGTAGCCCTTGAACTGTTAACTGGAAATGCTAAGAAGCATGGGAATGATGGAGATTCCAACATTGCATTAGTGCCACTAGGAACTCCGATTTTGGCCGGTCCGGGTGCGATAGTCGCAACGATGATTTTCGTCCAGCAGGTGGATACAACTACGATGGCTTTGGGGTTAACTGCAGCTGTTGTAGCGGTTCATATTGCGATTGCGATCGCGTTAATGGCATCGACAACTATTTTAAATCTCATTAAGGAGTCAGGAGTAACCCTGGTCGCCCGAATTGCAGGTCTCTTGCTAGCAGCAATCGCGGTACAAATGCTTGTCGATGCGATTCGCGTCTTTGTCGCCGCTTAGCTCTCTTTAAACTTCTTAGTGCGCGTACGAGTCCGCTCGGTACGTGGCTTTGGGGCTTCTTGTTTTGCGCGTGCAGGACGAGCATCTTTGTTTTCACTCTTAGCAACCGACTTGGCCTTAATCATACGGCCAGTTGATCCAGCTGGAATATTAAGCATTTCATAGAGATGTTCAGATGATGAGTAGGTTTCTTCTGGCTCTGCTAACCCAAGTTCGAGGGTTTGATCAATCATTTTCCAACGAGCTAGTTCATCCCAATCAACAAATGTGACAGCAATTCCATGTGCACCTGCACGAGCGGTACGACCAATGCGGTGAACATAAGTTTTTTCATCTTCTGGGCATTGGTAATTAATAACGTGGGTAATTCCATCAATATCAATTCCACGCGCAGCAACATCAGTTGCCACAAGAACATCGGATTTTCCAGCTTTGAAATCGCTCAAAGCTTTTTCACGAGCACTTTGCCCTAGGTCACCATGAATTGGTGCAGCTTTAAAGCCACGCTCAATTAAATCTTCTGCGGTTTTTTGTGCTGTGCGCTTCGTGCGACAGAAAACTATAGTTGGTCCGCGTCCATCGGCTTGCAAAATTCGGGCCAACATCTCAATCTTGTCCAGAGCGTGAGCACGCAAAACATGTTGCTTAATTCGGGTAACGACCGCGCCTTCATCTTCACTATCTTGTGTGCGAATGTGAATTGGCTGATTCATGAAACGACGAGCCAGGGCGATGATGTCTCCAGGCATTGTTGCCGAAAATAACATTGTTTGAGCCCGATTAGGAGTGCTGGACAAAATCTTCTCGACATCTGGCAAGAAGCCTAGATCCAACATTTCATCTGCCTCATCTAGAACCAAGCGGGATACCTCTTTGAGCTTTAGTTGGCCTTGTCGTGAAAGATCGAGCAAACGTCCAGGAGTTCCAACAACTATTTCAACACCCGCTTGTAATGCTTCAATTTGAGGTTCAAATGCGCGTCCACCATAAACAGCAAGGGTGCGAATTCCACGGTTAGAAGCAAGCTCCTCAATGTCGCGAGTTACCTGCGTACATAGTTCACGTGTCGGAACAACGATTAAAACTTGTGGCATTCCTTTGGTAGCAAAATCCGCCCACTCACCATCATTAGGAGCAATGACTCTTTCGATAACGGGAATTCCAAATGCAAGAGTTTTTCCGGTACCGGTCTTGGCTTGACCAATGACATCTCCATCGGCAAGGGCAATAGGTAGAACCATCTCTTGAATGGCAAATGGTGCTAAAAAGCCGTGAGCATGTAGAGCTTCAATTGTTTGGCTGCGCAGGGGCAACTCTGCAAAGGTTGGTGACATGTTTACTTAATCCTAACGATATTAATTGCGCGGAAAACCTGAAATGCCTCGCCACATGAGGTTGTGAACTAATGCCACAGCATCTTGTCGAGTCAACTTGCTATCTCGTTCGAGCCAGTGACGAGCAGTTACTTGCGCATAACCAATCATTCCAACACCCAAAAGCATTGATGCCTCTTTTGGTAGGCCAGTATCAATTGCAATAACCGCACTTGCGGCAGCTGCACAGTCGTACGTCATTCGATTTAAACGTTCGCGAACCTGTGGTTCAACGCTCATATCGCTCTCAAAGAGCAGGCGGAAGGCTTCGCCCTCCTTTTCAATAAAGGCGAAGTAGGCATCAACCGTTGCATGTACTCGATCCTTATTGTCTGGAGTTGATGCGATCGCCTTTTGGATTTCAAAAACCAACGAGTCAATATGTAAATCTAGAACAGCCAAGTACAGCTCGAGCTTTGAAGGAAAGTGCTGATACAAAACAGGCTTTGAGACATTTGCACGATCTGCAATCTCATCCATTGCAGCAGAGTGATAGCCAGCTGCGGTGAATACTTCTAATGCAGCCGATAGCAGCAATGCTCGGCGCTCATCGCGAGGCAAGCGAGCCTTGTTGGATGTGTCTACGTTACTCATTGGTCTAATCGTACGGCAGAATTA
>JBEANK010000088.1:0-5795 GCA_041165485.1 Actinomycetota bacterium
ACTAATTCAAGAACTATTGCAAAGGCACCAGCTGCTTCAAGAGCAAGTGCAGCTTCCAGAATTGCATCTCCATCGGTGCGACCTTGGACTCGGTACCCACCTAGTTGATGCATAGATTGTGGGGTCAGACCTAAGTGACCCATCACCGGAATGCCGCTAGCAACTAATTTTTTGACGGTTTCATTATGTGCACCCTCTAGTTTTACCGCCATCACTCCAGACTCTTTGAAAAAACGAATCGATGTAGAAAGGGCTAATTCTGTAGATGCCTCGTACGAACCAAAGGGCAGATCTGCTACGACAAGTGCTCGCTTTGATCCGCGTACAACGGCGCGGGCCAATGGGATTAACTCATCAACGGTGACAGGGATTGTGTTCTCTTCGCCAAGAAAGTTATTACCGGCGCTGTCGCCCACTAGAAGAACTGGAATGCCAGCCTCATCAAAGATCTCGGCGGTCATTGATTCATAAGATGTAAGCATCGCCCACTTTTCGCCGCGCTTTTTTGCAGCAGCAAGATCCACGATAGTCACGCGTCGGTGGACGGCGCCGCCGTATAGAGATTCCCCATTAATAGGTGTCATTGCTTCCTCTCCTCGAAGCCACGTAGGTGGTCCCCGGGTACATCCATAAGGGTACCCCCGTTACACTTGAAAAATGAAGTTGCGCGTAGCTCTTGCTCAAATCAACCCAACGGTTGGAGATCTTGCGGGCAACGCTGCGCTAATTGCAGAGTCAGTCAAAAGTGCACAGAGTCACGGTGCCAACCTGATCATTTTTCCCGAAATGATTGTTACGGGTTACCCGGTTGAAGATTTAGCTCTACGTCCATCCTTTCAAGCCGCCAGCATTCGCGCGGTGCAGGAGATCGCCGCCAGCATTACTGGCGACATAGTGGCCATCGTTGGTTACTTGGACCAAGGGCCCAAAAATGCTGTTGCAGTGACTCATGATGGAAAAATCAGAGCCACCTATGTCAAGCGCCACCTGCCTAATTACGGCGTCTTTGATGAGTTCCGAAACTTTGTGCCAGGGGATCAAAGCCTTGTGGTGCGAATTCATGGAGTCGATGTTGCAGTTGCTATCTGTGAAGATATTTGGCACTCACTAGATTCCATTGCATCACGCACCCCAGGGCTATTGGTTGTTCCTAATGGTTCACCTTTTGAACGCAACAAGGATGATGTGCGATTGGCGCTAGTGCAAAAGCGCGCTAAAGAGATAAGCGCCCCAGTTGCCTACGTCAATATGACAGGTGGACAGGATGATCTGGTCTTTGATGGCGACAGCATTGTGGTGGGTAAGGATGGTTCCGTCCTTGCTCGTACCGCACAATTTGATGATCAACTCATTGTTGTAGATATTGATTGTGCTGAAGGATCATCACGACCTGATGTTGTCCGCTTTCAGATGAAGCTGAAATGTGGCATGGCCTTGTTATGGGGCTGCGCGACTATGTTGGCAAGAATGGATTTAGATCAGTTGTCCTTGGCTTATCAGGTGGCATTGATTCTGCACTAGTTGCTGCAATTGCAATTGATGCGTTGGGAGCAAAGCGCGTCAATGGTGTTCCAGGCCCTGGCAGATGCCACAGGCATTCATTTCAGAATCACTCCTATTGCACCAATGGTGGATGCCTTTATGGACAATGTTGTTTTGAAGGGATTAGCTGAAGAAAACCTACAGGCACGAGTACGTGGAACAACCTTGATGGGAATCTCTAATCAAGAAGGCCACCTGGTTTTGGCAACCGGCAATAAGAGCGAGCTGGCGGTTGGGTATTCAACCTTGTACGGAGATGCTGTCGGTGGCTTTGCCCCGATTAAAGATATTTACAAAACCGATGTTTGGGCCTTATCGAGATATCGAAACGCCTTGGCGCTGGAGCGTGGAGAAGTTCCACCAATTCCAGAACGCTCAATTACCAAAGAGCCAAGCGCCGAACTTCGCCCAGACCAAAAAGACTCTGATTCTTTGCCCGACTATCCATTGTTGGATCAGGTGTTACGTGCCTATGTTGATGAAGATCTTGGGTATGAAGCGTTGCTTGCCTCAGGTTTTGATGCCGAGTTAGTCCGTAGAGTCATTTCACTCGTCGATAAGGCCGAGTACAAACGCCGCCAATATCCACCCGGCACCAAGGTTTCAGGCCGCGCCTTTGGTAAAGATCGTCGCTTGCCGATGACTTCACGCTGGAATGAGCGGTAGTTGCAAATGATTAGCAACTCGCTTAAATAAAGCATTTCAGTAGAATTTGGGCATGCGTTCAATCATCAACTGGTTATTCACACGAAACCGTGTTGTTGATTTCTGCCTATCTTCATCTTGCAGCTGCTGATTCCTGATTCACCTCAGCCGCCAACTTAATTGATACATCTCATTCACAATTTTAAAAATTACCTAGGAGAATTATGAAAACTTTTAACAACATCACCGAAGCTTTTGGAAATACACCTCTTGTTCGCATCAACGCAATCAACGATGGCTCTGCTGGAAATGTTTACGCAAAACTTGAGTTCTATAACCCAAGTTCCTCAGTCAAAGATCGACTCGGTATTGCAATGATCGATGCGGCAGAGGAAAGTGGTGTCCTAAAGCCTGGTGGAACAATTGTTGAAGCAACATCAGGTAATACCGGGATCGCTGTGGCCATGGTGGCCGCCGCCCGCGGATACAAATCAATCTTCACGATGCCCGAATCTGTTTCAAAGGAGCGCCGTAAGCTGATTCGTGCCTTTGGTGCAGAGCTAGTTTTAACACCGGCGGGCGAAGGTATGAAAGGCGCAGTTGCTGCAGCTGAAAAGCTTGGCGAGTCAGGCGCAGTTTTAGTTCGCCAATTTGAAAATGAGGCGGGCCCTGCAATTCATTACAAGACAACTGGTCCAGAAATCTGGCGCGACCTTGATGGCAAGGTTGATGCATTTGTTTCAGGTATTGGTACTGGCGGAACAATTACGGGAACAGGTCGCTTCTTGAAGGAAAAGAATCCTGCAATCAAGGTGTTTGGTGTTGAGCCAGCAGCGTCGCCAATCTTGAATGGTGGAGCTCCTGGACCACACCCTCTACAAGGTATTGGACCAAACTTCATTCCAAACATTTTGGATCGCACCGTGTACGACGAGATTTTGGATGCAACAGCAGAGGATGCAATGAAGTACGCACGTCGTGCAGCCGCTGAAGAAGGAATCCTTGCTGGTATCTCATCAGGTGCAACTTTGTGGGCAGCGATTCAGGTTGCAAAGCGTCCAGAGTTTGCAGGCAAGAACATTGCAGTTATCTGCGCATCTGCTGGTGAGCGTTACCTTTCAACAGTTCTTTATGAGGATTTGGTTGACTAATTGATGTCCATCTTTAGCCGCATACTTGAAGATCTCGACAATGCGATAAGCCATGATCCGGCTGCTCGTAATCGTTTAGAGGTCGCTCTCGCATACCCTGGTGTACATGCGGTGTGGGGCCATCGGATTTCGCATTTCTTGTGGAAGCGAGGTTTGAAGTTAATCGCACGGATTCATTCAAACCTTGTTCGATCAACAACCGGAATTGAGATTCACCCAGCTGCAACCATTGGTCGACGCTTTTTTATCGACCATGGCATGGGAGTTGTCATTGGTGCAACCTCAATTATCGGTGATGATGTGATGGTGTATCACGATGTGACTTTGGGAGCTCGCGGCATTGAACATGGCAAGCGCCACCCAACTATTGGCAATCATGTAATTATCGGAGCAGGTGCTCGAGTTCTTGGAAATGTGACAGTTGGAGCTGGCTCACGTATTAGCGCTAACGCGGTCATCACGAGTGATTTAGCCCCTAAGACTCTGTTGGATAAGGCTGATTTCTTCGTAATTTAAACAATCATTGGCTAGTTAACATAGCCGTAACCTGCATTTGTAAGAATGCACCCATGTCAGCAGATACTAATAAGCAGCAGGAGTTCGTCCTTCGTACATTGGAAGAGCGCAACATCCGCTTCATTCGTTTGTGGTTTACGGATGTATTGGGCTTTCTCAAATCTGTTGCAATCGCGCCAGCCGAGTTAGAAAATGCTTTTGCTGAAGGAATTGGTTTTGATGGTTCGGCGATCGAAGGATTTGCTCGCGTTACTGAGTCAGATATGTTGGCAAAGCCAGATCCTGCAACATTTTCGATTTTGCCGTGGCGTACAGAAGCTCCGGGTGCCGCTCGTATGTTTTGCGATATCGCGATGCCTGATGGAACTTCTTCTCCAGCCGATCCACGAAATGTTTTACGTCGCACCTTAGATAAAGCGGCAAAGATGGGGTACACCTGTTACACCCACCCTGAAATTGAGTTCTTCTTATTTAAGAATCCACCTGAAGCAGGTATTGCGCCAGTTCCCGTCGATCAAGGTGGCTACTTTGATCACACGCCAGCAGCCGTGGGGCATGACTTCCGCCGCCAAGCTATTACCTTGCTTGAAGCAATGGGTATCAGTGTTGAGTTCTCACATCACGAAGGTGCACCAGGACAACAGGAGATCGATCTTCGATATGCAGATGCATTAACAACTGCAGATAACATCATGACCTTCCGTCATGTAATCAAAGAGGTTGCGATGGATCAAGGCTTCCATGCTTCATTCATGCCGAAACCATTTACCGATCACCCAGGTAGTGGAATGCACACCCACGTTTCATTGTTTAAAGGTGAAGACAACGCCTTCTATGACCCAACAGCTGAATTTAATCTTTCAGCGGTCGGTCGCAGTTTTATCGCTGGATTAATTAAGCATGCACCTGAAATCACTGCGATCACAAATCAATGGGTTAACTCTTATAAGCGTTTGCATGGTGGAGGAGAAGCTCCAGCTTTTGCTAACTGGGGACAAAGTGATCGTGGCGCATTGGTACGAGTACCGATGTACAAACCAAAGAAGGAAAACTCAACGCGTATTGAGTTCCGCTCTCCAGATACAGCCTGCAACCCCTACCTCGCCTATGCGGTGATGCTTGCTGCAGGGCTAAAGGGTGTCGAAGATAAGTACATTCTTGAGGATTCAAAGAATCCAGTAGCGCTGCCTTCAAATCTCAATGAAGCGATTATTGAAATGGAAAAAAGCGAATTAGTTCGCGAAACCTTGGGCGAGCATGTATTTGAGTATGTATTACGCAATAAGCGTGCAGAATGGCTTGACTACAGTCGTCAGGTAAGTGCCTTTGAACTTGATCGTTACTTGCCAGTCCTTTAATACACCCGTTACCCTTTACCCATGATTAGCCGCAGCCTCCTCCTTAGCTGCCGTGGCGGGGCCAAATAACCGGTCCCCTCGCCGCGGGGTTTGTCGTACCGGTTCACCCATGACAAAGCCCGCCCATTAAATTACCAAGGAGCATTACATGAACTTTCCTCACCAAGTACCGTCGCAGATGCCTGTGCATCGTTATGCACCATTTCATCCTGTAGATCTTGCAGATCGCACCTGGCCAAACAAGAAGATTACAAAGGCGCCTAAGTGGTGTTCAGTAGATCTTCGCGATGGAAATCAAGCTCTTATCGATCCAATGGATACGCCTCGCAAATTAGCGATGTTCAAACTTCTCGTTGAAATGGGTTACAAAGAGATCGAAGTTGGATTTCCAAGTGCTAGCCAGACAGATTTTGATTTTGTTCGCAAGATCATTGAAGAGAACTTGATTCCTGATGATGTTGTAATTCAGGTTCTAACGCAAGCTCGTGAGGCTTTAATTGTTCGCACCTTTGAAGCGATCAAGGGTTCAAAGCAAGCGATTGTTCACCTATACAACTCAACATCTACATTGCAGCGACGCGTG
>JBEANK010000089.1:0-4358 GCA_041165485.1 Actinomycetota bacterium
GAAGCACCGCTCTTTGAAATCGCAGATTTCGGCGTTGTAGGAGACTTGTTTGCCGTTCTACCGAAGGCAACGGAAGGCGTTAAAGCCCACAAGTCATAGACTTAGGTCCGTGCCTTCAATCTATGTCGACCATGCCGCAACGACGCCAATGTCGCCTGCCGCATTTAAGGCGATCACCTCTCAACTTCAAGAGCTAGGTAATCCTTCGAGTCTGCACACCCATGGACGCGCAACCCGTAAAGCGTTAGAGGATGCTCGTGAAGCAATTGCACAACAAGTTTCTTGCCTGCCATCTGAAGTAATTTTCACTGCGTCGGGAACCGAGGCAAATAACATCGCGCTTAAGGGTTTGTGGTGGAATGGAAAGGCCCAAGGCAAAAAAGTTGTAGTTATTTCCGCAATTGAACATCATGCGATTTTGGATCCCGCACATTGGCTAAAAACCCATGAAGGTGCTGAGGTAATCCAGGTCCCGGTAGATGTTCATGGGGTTATCAATTTAGATTTTCTCAAAGATTTGATCACGAAGCGATCTGAAGAGATTGCTGTTATTTCAATCATGCACTCCAACAATGAAACTGGTGTCATTCAACCAATTCAAGAGGTTGTTGCAATGGCTGGGAAAATTCCGGTTCATACCGATGCAGTTCAGAGTTTCAAGAAGGTTCCACTTTCCTATAAAGAGCTTGGCGTGACGGCGTTGACCTTGAGTGCACACAAAGTGGGAGGCCCACTTGGAATCGGTGCATTAATTCTGCGTCGAGCGTATGAGATTCCCGCGCTGCTTCATGGTGGAGGACAAGAGCGCGAAATTCGGAGCGGCACTTTAAATGCACCGAGTATCGTCGCTTTTTCGGCCGCTGCAACTGAAAAGTATCCAAGCAATGAAGTTCAATCTCTGCGCGACAACTTTATTAAAGCGATACATCATGCAATTCCAGATGCTTATGTAAATGGCGAAACAAGCCAACGTTTGCCTGGCATTGTCAATGTAACTTTTCCCGGAACACAAAGCGATACCTTGTTGCTTCTTCTCGATAACGCTCATGTTTCGGCTTCGACTGGATCTGCATGTAGCGCCGGAGTTCATGAGGCAAGCCATGTACTGCTTGCGATGGGACATACCGAAGCGACCGCTCAATCCTCACTTCGCTTCTCGTTTGGAGCTGCTTCTACGCAGGCAGATGTTGAATTTGTAATGTCAGTGTTGCCCGATGTAATTAGTACAGGACGGGCGGCGAACCTTAAATGAAGTTAATTGCAGCGATGAGCGGCGGAGTTGATTCAGCGGTAGCTGCTGCCCGCGCAGTTGAAGCAGGTCATGAAGTAATCGGTGTTCATTTAGCGTTAGCGGCAAATCCTCAGAAGTACCGATCAGGTGCACGCGGTTGCTGCACCATCGAAGATTCTCATGATGCCAGACGCGCCGCGGATGTAATTGGAATCCCTTTTTATATTTGGGATATGGCTGAAGAGTTTCACGATGGAGTAGTTGAAGATTTTCTTGCTGAATACTCAGCGGGTAGAACACCTAATCCATGTTTGCGTTGCAACGAGAAGATTAAGTTTGCTGCTGTTTTAGATCGCGCACGAGCTATGGGATATGACGGAGTTGTTACCGGTCACTATGCACGAACTGAAATTGGTCCTCATGGGAAAACGCTCCACCGCGCCGTTGATCATTCAAAGGATCAGTCTTATGTTTTGTCGGTTTTAACAGTTGAACAAATCAACGGTGCAATCTTTCCTTTGGGGGATACCACCAAGGTCGATATTCGCGCAGAGGCAGAACGCCGTGGATTAGCGGTTGCGCAAAAACCAGATAGCCATGACATCTGCTTTGTTCCATCAGGAGACAACGCGGGTTGGTTACGGGATCGATTGGGCAGTGAGGTCGGCCCAATTGTTGATCAAGATGGAAATAAAATCGGTGAGCACAAGGGTGCATACACCTACACAATCGGCCAACGAAAAGGTTTGGGACTTACCGTTCCAACGGCAGATGGTTCTCCACGTTTTGTTTTAAAGATTGAACCGGTTTCAAACACAGTTGTTGTTGGTGCACGTGAGGATTTAGCGATCACAACAATGCGTGGAGAGCGTCCTGTTTGGTGCGGACCAGCGGTTACTCCAGAGCACAAGCGTGGCTTTGTTCAAGTTCGAGCTCATGGAGCGGCTTTGCCATGCACCTATTACTTTGATGGAACTCTGCTAATTGCAATATTAGATGAGCCTTTATTGGGGCTTGCTACTGGTCAAGCGATGGTTATTTATGATGGTGATCGCGTCGTGGGGTCAGCAACAATCTGTGAGACGCAATGAGCAGTAAAACACGTCATCGCATGGCTGAGTTGATCAACGAAATTCGCGATCATCAATTTAAATATTATGTTTTGGATCAACCAACAATTACCGATGCGCAATTTGATGCTCTATTGCGCGAATTGCAGTCTCTAGAGGAAAAGAATCCCGAGCTGCGCGAGCCAGATTCTCCAACTCAACATGTTGGCGGAGGTTTTTCAACTCAGTTTGAGCAACGTGACCACATTGAAAAGATGATGAGTTTAGACAATGTCTTTGATATAGATGAGTTAGCACAATGGTTTGATCGAGTTGAAAAAGAGATCCCACAGCCACAGTATTTGTGTGAGGTAAAAGTTGATGGTTTAGCGATCAACTTAACCTACGAAAATGGTGTTTTGGTTCGCGGATTAACCCGCGGAAATGGTGTGACTGGAGAAGATGTCACGCTAAATGTTAAAACTATCAGAAACCTTCCTCATCAGTTAAAAGGTGATTCCTTTCCCACGATCATGGAAGTTCGTGGAGAAGTTTTCTTTCCAATTCAAGCCTTCAATGAACTCAATGAGTCGCTAGAGGAAGCCGGTAAGCAACTCTTTGCTAATCCGCGCAATGGAGCTGCAGGATCATTGCGGCAAAAGGATCCGCGGATTACCGCATCACGTCCATTATCGATTGTTCTGCACGGTGTTGGCGCACGAGATGGTATTGAATTTGAATCTCAGAGTGGTGCGTACCAACAATTAAAGGCGTTAGGTCTGCCAACAAGTGATCGTTTCAAAGTATGTGACACCCGTGCCGAGGTTGAGAAATTCATCCAGCACTATGCAGATCATCGCCATGATGTTGAGCACGAGATTGATGGCGTTGTTATCAAGGTAGATTCTTTATCGCAGCAACAGCAGTTGGGCTTTACTTCGCGCGCACCTAAGTGGGCTATTGCATACAAGTACCCACCCGAAGAAGTCACCACCGTTTTGCTGGACATCAAGGTTAGCGTTGGCCGAACAGGAAGAGTTACCCCGTTTGCATATATGGAGCCGGTAAAGGTCGCAGGATCTACCGTTACAAATGCAACTTTGCATAACGCCGAAGAGATTGTGCGCAAAGGGGTTTTAATCGGCGACACCGTTGTTATCCGTAAAGCCGGAGATGTAATTCCAGAAGTACTGGGTCCAGTTGTAGAAAAACGCAAAGGAACCGAGCGTCCATTTGTAATGCCAACCCATTGTCCTGAATGTGGTGGCGTACTACGTGCCATGAGTGAAGGCGATGTTGATATTCGTTGCCCTAATACTCAAAGCTGTCCTGCTCAACTTCGCGAGCGGATTTATTACATTGGTTCACGAGCAGCACTGGATATCGATGTTCTAGGGTATGAAGCCGCATCTGCATTATTAGATGCCAAGATCATCGAAGATGAATCTGATCTTTTTGATTTAACCGCGGAGAAACTAGTTACCTCGAATTTCTTTACCAAGAAGGATGGATCTCAAGCTGCCAATGTAGACAAGTTATTAACAGCATTAGAGGAAGCCAAGAGCCGTCCGTTGTGGCGAACGATCGTTGCTTTATCTATTCGCCATGTTGGACCAACAGCTGCACAAGCGCTAGCGACATCCCTTGGTTCGATTAAAGCAATTTCACAAGCAAATGCACAAGAGTTGGCAGATATTGATGGTGTTGGGCAGATCATCGCTGAATCAATTGTCGAATGGTTTGGTGTGAAGTGGCATCAAGAGATTATTTCCCAATGGGAGAAAGCCGGAGTTTGTATGGTTGCCCAACAAACAGAACAACTTCCGCAAACTTTGGCAGGGCTTACTTTTGTAGTAACTGGCGGACTTGAATCATTTTCCCGCGATGGAATTTCAGAAACAATTGCAGCCCATGGTGGCAAAGCCTCATCCTCGGTATCGAAAAAGACCGACTATGTGCTTGTCGGTAGTGACCCAGGTTCAAAGCTGGCAAAGGCGCAGGAATTAGGTGTTCCGGTAATCGATGAAGCCAGATTTAAAGAGCTATTGGCTGGTAAGTAGTAGTATTTCAGCCATGAT
>JBEANK010000090.1:0-6014 GCA_041165485.1 Actinomycetota bacterium
ATCTCCCGAGGTTCTTCGGGCTTTTGTCGCTTCTTTGGGTAGTTTCTACGCGGGCTCACAGGTGTATTTTCGCATAGTAAAGTAGCCACATGAGCCTCATCGAAGTAAAAGGGCTAAAGAAAAGTTACGGCGATGTCCATGCTGTACGAGGGCTTGATCTGAAAATCGAACACGGTGAGATTTTTTCACTCCTTGGTCCCAATGGCGCTGGCAAGACGACTACTGTAGAAATTCTTGAAGGTTTTCGAACTCGAGATGCGGGTTCTGTCTCAGTTCTTGGCTTTGATCCACAAACCCGGGGCCATGAAGCACGCATCTGGCGCAATCGCATCGGAATTGTTTTACAAAGTTCCTCAGATGCTGGTGATTTAACAGTTATTGAAACCATCAAACATTTCAGTGGTTACTATTCAAATCCTCGTAATGTTGATGAGGTCATTCACTCTGTTGGACTAAAAGAGAAAGAGGATGCTTTAATTCGAAACCTTTCAGGTGGCCAACGTCGTCGCTTGGATGTAGCCCTAGGAATTATCGGAAACCCGGAGCTCTTGTTTCTGGATGAACCAACAACAGGCTTTGATCCTGAAGCTCGACGGGCTTTTTGGGCATTAATTCAGCAGCTTCGAACCGATGGGACTTCAATTCTGCTCACCACCCACTACTTAGATGAAGCGGAGGCGCTTGCTGATCGCGTAGCTGTGATCAATCAGGGAATCATCATTGAAATCTCAACCCCGGCAGAACTGGGTGGGCGAGCAACTTCGCAGGCAACTGTTCAATGGCGTGATGGAGATGCAATTAAATCTGAAAAGACAGATAACCCAACCGCCCTAGTGTCCGGATTATCCTCCAAGTTCAATGGCGAGGTCCCAGAGCTGATAGTGACTCGTCCTTCCCTTGAAGATATTTATCTAGAGATGATTGGGGGCGCTCATGAATAAAATTCCTAGTGCGCTTCAATTGGGTGTTCGTCGCGGTGGGTTAGAGATTCGACAGTTTGCTCGCCAACGTGAATCAGTTGTCTTTACCCTGTTGTTTCCAGTTATCTTGCTCGCAATTTTTGGCTCAGTTTTCAAGGACACAATTGCTCCTGGTGTGACTTTTTCTCAGTACTTTGTAGCTGGAATGATCGCCTCTGGTCTTGTAAATACCGGCTTTCAAGCATTAGCGATCACAATCCCTATGGAACGTGATTTTGGTGCATTGAAACGCTTGCGTGGAACCCCAATGCCCGCATCAAGTTACTTTATTGGAAAAGCAATCTTGATCTTTGCAAGTATGGTCATTCAGATTCTCTTACTGTTGGGCTTTGGTGTGCTTTTCTTTGGCCTTGAGATGCCAACAGATCCAGGTAAATGGCTCACCTTTACTTGGTTAGTGTTTTTAGGAAGTGCGTGTTCTACCGCGCTTGGTATTGCATTTTCGATTGTTCCTAAAAGCGGACGCGGAGCTTCTGCGGTCGTATCTCCGATTGTGATCATTTTGCAGTTCTTTAGCGGTGTTTTCTTTGTTTTCACCCAACTTCCATCATGGATGCAGCAAGTTGCTGCGATCTTCCCTCTGAAATGGCTGACGCAGGGTATGCGTTCTGTGTTCTTGCCTGATTCATTTGCAACTCAAGAGGTTGCTAAGAGTTGGGAAACAGAGAGAACCGCTGCCATTCTGCTCGTGTGGCTAGCGATTGGAATTTACTTCAGCGTCCGTAAGTTCAAGTGGGATCGCGATTAAGAAGCTCATAGCCCTTGTCCTGGCCCTGCACCTTCTTGCGCCAGCGGCACACTCTGCCCAAAGCTCAATCGTGGCAGCAACCAAGAAGGCGAAGATAACCCCATCACCGTCGCCAGTGTGGCCACCTAAGGGTTTTATCAAAAGCAAAGATGGAAATACCTATGCGAAGATTCCAACAGCTAAAGAATTAGTTGGCTTGGCTTCTAATGACAAGGTTTTAACCCGTGCATTGGCCAAGACCATCGATGGAGTTCCTGTCTGTGAAAAGTTTTCATGTGGAGCGGTTCAAGTTGCATCAACCACAGGGTGTACCTGGTGGATCGTAACCGCAACGGTCAAAGGAGTTGTGTCCGCCGAGGATCGGACTCAGAAGCTCTTTGGAACGGTGAGAACAACGTATGGTGAAACTGGTGCAAAGAAGTACGCCACTATTTTGATAATTAGCCAAGAGCCGATAGAACTTGAGCACTCAATCTCAAATATAAAAGCTTCCTGCCGCAAGGATGTTCCGCAAGAAAAGGTCCCCGGAACTACTTACACAGTAAATCCTTAGCGGTTAGCTCCAGGTACCCATAGCTGATCGCCGATCTCTTTATTAGCAAAACGCGCAAGCACAAAGAGTAGATCAGAACAACGATTTAAATACTTCGCAGTTAAAGGGTTTACTCCCCCACCAAATGCATGGATCGCAGCCCAAGTACATCGCTCTGCACGACGAACAACGGTGCGCGCAACATGAAGATGTGCCGCTGATGCAGTGCCTGAAGGTAAAACGAATGAACGCAACGACTCAAGGTTCGCATTGTACTTATCAATTTGTTCCTCTAAATAAGTGATTTGTGATTCAAGAACTCGCAATGGTTCAAAGGCTGGAGAATCTACAACCGGCGTACATAAATCTGCACCTACATCAAAGAGATCATTTTGGATTCGCACAAGTAGAGAGCGAACATCTTCGGTTAATTCATCAGTTGCAAGAACAACACCGATAGTTGAGTTAGCCTCATCAACCGTTGCATACGCTTCAAGACGTGGGTCGTTTTTTGAAGTACGGGACATGTCACCTAGGGATGTAGTTCCGTCATCGCCAGTCTTTGTGTAAATACGCGTTAAATTAACCATGTGCTTACCTTATAAGTAGACTGCGGCTATGGCATCCCACGATCGCTTCCGCATCCAAGGCGGTACCTCCTTGCGTGGCGAAGTCTCTGTAACAGGGGCTAAAAACTCTGTTCTCAAGCTTATGGCGGCCTCATTATTGGCTACCGGCTGCACCACAATTCGAAATGTTCCAGATATCGCCGATGTAGACATCATGGCAGATTTATTAACTCGACTTGGCTGCACAGTTGTGCGTGGCACAGATACCGTCACTATTGATGTTCCACAACACCCAGCACACCGTGCTGATTACGATCTTGTTAGAAAGATGCGTGCATCCATCAACGTATTGGGACCACTTGTTGCACGAGTAGGACAGGCAGATGTTGCGCTTCCAGGTGGAGATGCGATCGGATCTCGCGGTTTAGATTTTCATATCAAAGGATTAGAGGCGCTTGGTGCCAAGGCCCATATTGAACATGGCTATGTCATTGCCGAAGCACCTCATGGTTTAACTGGAGCACCAGTCGAATTGGATTTCCCAAGTGTTGGTGCAACTGAAAACATTATGACCGCCGCGGTGTTAGCACAAGGTGTCACAACGATCGATAACGCAGCCCGTGAACCTGACATCGTAGACCTTGGTGAGTTTTTGATTTCGATGGGTGCAAAGATTGAAGGCTTAGGTACGCCTGTCATCACAATTACAGGTGTGCAGCAACTCTCCCCAACAGATCACACGACCATCACTGATCGCATAATCACCGGCACTTGGGCTTTTGCTGCAGCAATGACTCGTGGAGATATCACTATTCACGGCGCAGTTGCTGAGCACTTAGAACTTCCATTAGAAAAGTTGGCCTCTGCTGGTGCGATCATCACCACAACCGCAGATGGAATTCGAGTAAAGATGGATGTGCGACCACAAGCAATTGATGTTGCAACACTTCCCTATCCAGGATTCCCAACAGATTTATTACCCATGGTGATCGCCTTGAATGCAATCGCAGAGGGTCATTCATTAGTGACTGAAAATGTCTTTGAATCCCGCTTCATGTTTGTCAATGAGCTCAGCCGCCTCGGCGCTCAAGTTAGCGTCGATGGCCATCACGCCTCAATTACAGGCGTACAAGAGCTATCTGGCGCTCCAGTTGAAGCCCATGACATCCGTGCGGGTGCGGGTTTAATCCTTGCAGCCTTAGTTGCAGAGGGTGAAACAACGGTAGATCAGGCTTTCCATGTCGATCGTGGATATCCAAACTTTGCCGAGCAGTTACAAAGCCTTGGTGCTCAAGTCACCCGCGAATAGTTTTACTGCATAAAAAAAGTAATTCTTAGCGGAGAAAAGTGTGTAGTTGCTTCTTCATCTTTTCGCAGCTGAGAATTACTTTTTTATAAACTAGTTAACTGACTCAGTAAGTATTGATACGCGATTATTTGAGACGGATAAGAAGCCACCGCTGACCTTGAACTCTTTGTTCTCGCCATTAGTTCCGTGGATTACAACCACAAGCACTCCAAAGAGCGGTGCGTGATCGGTGAGAACACCGATATCACCTTCGACTGTGCGAGCAGAAACAGATGTTGCTTCCCCCGACCAGACGCGCTCTGTTGGAGATACTAGTTCGACTTTAAGTGTCATGATTGATTACTTCGCCAAGCTTGCTGCAAGTTCAGCTGCATTGCGCTCAACATCTGCAAGACCACCGCACATGAAGAATGCCTGCTCTGGAATGTGATCGTACTTTCCATCTGCAAGTGCTTCAAATGCTTCGATTGTCTCTGATAGAGGAACGAATGATCCATCGATTCCTGTAAACACCTTCGCAACGAATGTGTTCTGTGACAAGAAACGCTGGATGCGACGTGCGCGACCTACGAGTACGCGGTCATCCTCTGACAATTCATCGATACCGAGAATTGCAATGATGTCCTGTAGATCCTTGTAACGCTGCAAGATCTGCTTGATGCGGTTAGCAACACGGAAGTGGTGCTCACCGATGTAGCGTGGATCCAAGATGCGTGAAGTTGAGTCAAGTGGATCCACAGCTGGGTAGATACCAAGCTCTGAAATCGGACGAGACAACACTGTTGTTGCATCTGGACGTAAATCGCCTGCATAGATGTAATTGAGTGACCACGTGTTGATGTGATGCGCTCCTGTAGCTGACCCATTTCATCAGCCAATGTTGGCTGGTAACCCACAGCAGATGGCATACGGCCTAGAAGTGTTGAAACCTCGGAACCTGCCTGTGTGAAACGGAAGATGTTATCGATGAACAGAAGAACGTCCTGCTTTTGAACATCGCGGAAGTACTCAGCCATTGTCAGTGCTGACAAAGCAACACGTAGACGCGTTCCAGGTGGTTCATCCATCTGACCGAACACTAACGCGGTCTTATTGATAACACCGGTCTCGGTCATTTCGAGGAACAAGTCATTACCTTCACGAGTACGCTCACCAACACCGGCGAATACAGACACACCACCGAAGTTTTCAGCTACTCGGTAAATCATTTCCTGAATCAAAACTGTCTTACCTACACCTGCACCACCGAATAGACCGATCTTTCCACCCTTTACATACGGTGTTAGTAGATCGATAACCTTAATTCCGGTTTCAAACATCTCAGTCTTAGATTCCAACTGATCAAATGCTGGTGCATCGCGGTGAATTGGCCAACGCTCTTTGATGTCGAGTGATGAGGTTGGAACATCTAGTGACTCACCAAGTGTGTTGAACACATGGCCCTTTGTCACATCACCAACAGGAACTGAGATCGGTGTCCCTGTATCGGAAACTTCTGCGCCACGGACCATACCGTCGGTTGGCTGCATCGAGATTGCGCGCACGAGGTTATCGCCAATGTGTTGAGCAACCTCGAGTGTCAAGGTACGAGTAGTACCTGACATGGTTGTCTCTACATGTAGCGCATTAAAGATCGCTGGCATTGAATCGGCTGGGAATTCAATATCCACAACCGGTCCGATAACGCGAGCTACGCGGCCCTTTTTTGAGTTCGACATCATTCACTCCCTGCACTAGCTGAGGCCAACGCGTCTGCGCCGCCAACAATTTCACTGATCTCTTGTGTAATTTCGGCCTGACGAGCCGCGTTCGCAAGTCGTGTTAACGACTTGATTAGATCATCAGCATTGTCAGTTGCTGACTTCATAGCGCGACG
>JBEANK010000091.1:0-4294 GCA_041165485.1 Actinomycetota bacterium
GGCTTGTGAACCAACACCTGCGCCAATAAACCCGATAGCAGAAAGAACCAAGACACCGATGGTTAAACGATTTCGGAGACTTGTGTTTGTCCAATCTGCTAGACGGGTTCGCAATCTCATTGTTTACTTAGGTGGCATCCGTAGACGGTAGCCGACTCCACGTACTGTGTGAATCAGTGGTGGATCAAAGGCATCGATCTTCTTACGTAGGTAGGAGATGTAAGTTTCTACAATTCCCATGTCGCCGCGGAAGTCGTACTGCCACACATGATCCAAAATCTGAGCCTTTGAAACAACGCGATCAGCGTTAATAATTAAGTAACGCAAAAGTGCAAACTCTGTTGGAGAAAGATCTAGAAGCTCACCTGCACGACGAACTTCGTGAGTTGCCTCATCAAGTTCTAAATCTGCAAAGCGCATCTTTTCATCATCAATTTCAATCTGATCCACACCTGTGCGGCGGAGAAGTGCGCGCAAGCGTGCAACAAGCTCTTCTAATGAAAATGGCTTTGTCATGTAATCATCGCCGCCAAGGGTTAAACCCTTAACCTTGTCATCCATGCCATCTTTAGCGGTCAGGAATAAAACTCCTGTATCAACACCTTCATTGCGAATCTTCTTGCACACTTCGAAACCATCAAGATCAGGCAACATGACATCAAGAACCATTGCATGTGGCTTGAACTCTTCAGCTACACGGAGTGCTTCTGCACCATTGGCCGCAGTGCGGACATCAAAGCCCACAAAACGTAGGCTGGTAGAAATTAACTCGCTGATGCTTGCTTCGTCATCAACGACGAGAATGCGCTGGCTGTTCTTTTCTATGGTTGTGGTCATGGCTAGAGAATGCTCTCACAGCCTGAAAGTTTCCTGAGAACGAGTGGAGTTTGAACCTAATCTTCTTTGACCCTACTCCTGCCTAACAGAGCGCAGCAAAACCTGCGCAACATCTAAGACTTCAACGGCGGACTCCTTGGCGTTCATTCCATCGCTGGTCATCACGCGGCAGAAAGGACAGGCAACGGCCAGCTCAGTTGCCCCCGTTGCAATCGCCTCTTCTACACGGTTGATGTTGATGCGGGTTCCAATCTTTTCTTCCATCCACATTCGTCCACCACCGGCGCCGCAACAAAAAGAACGTTCCTTGTTGCGTGGCATCTCGGTCAATTCAACACCAGTTGCTTCCAGAATTTCACGAGGAGGTTGGTACACCTCATTGTGACGACCCAAGTAACAAGGATCGTGATAGGTCATGGCGGTGTGAGACATCTTGATTGGAAGCAAACGCTTTTCACGAAGTAGTTGATTGAGCAACTGAGTGTGGTGAACCATTTCCAGTTCATAGCCTTGTTGTCCATAATCGCGACCAATTGTTGTAAAGCAATGTGGGCAGGTGACAACAACTTTTTTCTTACCCTTTGGTCGCTCACCAAATGCTTCTTTAAAGGTTCCAATATTTTCACGAGAAAGTATTTGATACAGGAACTCATTACCGGCACGTCGTGCTGGATCTCCGGTACAGGTTTCCTTCTTACCAAGAACTGCAAAGTTAACTCCAGCCATATACAACAACTCTGCAACAGCCTTGGTTGTCTTCTTGGCACGCTCTTCATAGGCACCAGCACAACCAACCCAGAACAAGTACTCAACATCCTCTGGTAGTTCACCTTCAATAACCTTAATTGGGAAATCACACTCTGCGATCCAGGCTTCGCGATCTGCGCGATTAGCACCCCAAGGGTTACCCGCCTTTTCTAGATTTCTAAATGTTCCACCTAACTCTGATGGAAACTCCGATTCAACTAAAACTTGGAAGCGACGCATATTAACGATGTGATCCACATGTTCGATATCTACTGGGCATTCATTTACACAAGCACCACAAGTAGTACAAGACCATAAAACATCCAAGCTAATTGGTGAGTTTTCGCCAACTAAGGCTTCATTTTCCACGGTTTTAGCAAAGGCGTGATCACGCATAGCCATGATTAAAAGCTTGGGTGACAATGGTTTTTCGGTGTGCCATGCAGGGCACTGAGATTGGCAACGACCACATTCAGTACATGTGGACATATCCAGCAGACCCTTCCAGGAAATATCAGCTCGTGTTCCTAAACCGAAGACATCATCTTCCTTGGGATCTTCAAAGTTGATCTCTTCTCCATGGGACATCATGACCGGTAACGCACCTAGTGAAGATTTTCCATCAGCGTTACGACGGAAGAAGATATTGAACGGTGCCAAGAAACGGTGCCAAGCAACACCCATCGTTAAGTTGCTTGCAATGACAATAAACCATGCCATCGATCCAACGATCTTGATCGTTGCAACTATCTGAATCCAATTTTCTAACTGCGTCAACGTCATCGACTTAAACATGGCGGCGATAAACCAAGTTGTAATGAAGTGACGGTTCCACGCCGTTTCGTTAGATAGCGCACCTTCAAGTCCGCGAAGTGCGATGACACAAAAAACAATCAACACAATGGTGAACTCGACGTAATACGCCTTGCCCATTCCAGATCCTGCAAAACGTGAACGCTTGTTGCGGCGGTAGGTAACTTGGCGAATACCGATAAGCGCGACGATTCCAATACCTGTAGCCCACGCAATTAACTCAGTGATGTACTCGTACACCCATAAATGCCCAATGATCGGCAGCGCAAAGTGTGGGTTAATCAACTGACCATATGCAGTTACCAAAGTTCCAAATAAAACAACAAAACCGACCATCACAAACCAGTGAGCAAAACCAACAACGGTGAAGTTGAACATCTTTGTGTGTCCAAAGATTTCACCAAATGCCATCTTCAAACGCTGCGCTTTATCGTTGCCACGGGTTGGATCAGGCTGACCCTTCTTATAGATACCGATTAGCGTCTTGGTACGAACAGCTAAAAGGACCAGGGCGACAACGGTGATGCCATAGGAGATGCCTGCGAGGAGGAGGTTCATGAGGCAAGGCTAGTCAGGGGGCTGCGGAATAAAAGGATGGTCTCCCGTGTTATCCCCTATGAAACCTGAGTCGCGGCGACTCAACCTTTTGGGTAGGATCGACTCAGGTTCAACAGGCCTCGACCCTAAACCAGGCTCGAGAGAGATAAAAGGAGCACACACAATGGCTAGAGCAGTCGGAATCGACCTCGGTACAACAAACAGCTGCGTATCCGTCCTTGAAGGTGGCGAGCCAACAGTTATCGCCAACGCGGAAGGCGCACGCACAACCCCATCGATCGTGGCATTCGCAAAAAATGGCGAGGTCCTCGTAGGTGAGGTCGCAAAGCGTCAATCAGTGACAAACGTTGAACGCACAATCCGTTCCGTAAAGCGTCACATGGGTACTAACTGGACCGTCGACATTGATGGCAAGAAGTACACATCACAAGAAATTTCAGCACGTACATTGCAGAAGCTAAAGCGCGATGCAGAGGCGTATTTGGGCGAAACAGTAACCGATGCGGTTATTACCGTTCCTGCATATTTCAATGATGCGCAACGTCAAGCAACAAAGGAAGCCGGCGAGATCGCAGGACTTAATGTTCTTCGTATCATCAACGAGCCAACCGCAGCGGCGCTCGCTTACGGATTAGATAAGGCTGACAAGGAACAAACAATTCTTGTCTTCGACCTTGGTGGTGGAACATTTGACGTTTCACTTCTAGAAATCGGCGATGGTGTTGTTGAAGTTAAGGCAACCAACGGCGATAACAACCTAGGTGGAGATGACTGGGATCAAGCACTTGTTGATCACCTGGTAACAACATTTGGTTCTGCAAATGGAATTGATTTAACAAAAGACAAGATGGCGATGCAACGTATTCGTGAAGCTGCTGAAAAGGCAAAGATCGAACTTTCATCATCACAATCTGCTTCAGTTAATCTTCCATACATCACAGTTGATGCTGAAAAGAATCCACTGTTCTTGGATGAGACAATTACACGTGCACAGTTCCAGCAGCTAACTGCAGGTTTACTTGAGCGCTGCAAGAAGCCATTCCAAGCGGTACTGAAGGATGCTGGAATTCCTATCGACAAGATTCACTCTGTTGTACTAGTTGGTGGATCAACCCGTATGCCAGCTGTTGTTGATCTCGTTAAGGAGCTAACAGGCGGCAAGGAGCCAAACAAGGGTGTAAACCCTGATGAGGTTGTTGCTGTCGGAGCATCGCTACAAGCAGGTGTTTTAAAGGGTGAAGTTAAGGATGTATTGCTCCTAGACGTTACTCCGCTTTCACTTGGTATCGAAACCAAGGGTGGCGTGATGACAAAGTTGATCGAGCGAAACACAACTATT
>JBEANK010000092.1:0-7931 GCA_041165485.1 Actinomycetota bacterium
ACAGATACTTACGAGCTCAACCGCAACCTATTGCTGAGCGATGGTGCACGCGCCGACTCTGTTCCAAACCTAGAAATCGAAACCGGCGAAATCATCGGAGCGGGTCACGCAAGCACAACTGGTCGTTTTGATGATGAGCAGTTGTTCTATTTAATGTCACGCGGAATCGCAATGGCAGATGCCCGTCGTCTGGTTGTTCGTGGATTCTTTAATGAGATCGTTTCCGAAATCGGTAATGAAGAGGTTCAAAACCGAATCATGGATCGAATCGATGCAGAGCTAGAGAAGGCGGCGCATAATGGCTGATCTACTTCTAGACCAAATCGCAGAAGGTAAGCCGGTTCGTATCGAAAAGGATGGCAAAACGATTTGTGTTGCACGCGTTGGGGAGGAGGTATTTGCAGTTGCAGATACCTGCACCCACTCAGATGCCTCCCTTTCCGAGGGGGATGTCACTGGATTCAAAATTGAGTGCTGGTTACATGGTGCTGAATTTGATCTTCGCACTGGTGAGGCGTTAACCCTCCCAGCAAATATTCCACTTGAAACGTATGCGGTATCAATCGACGGAAACGCCGTCACGGTAGAGATTTAGTAACGAGAGAAGAGAGAAAAAATGAGCACACTAGAAATTCGCAACCTGCAGGTATCTGTCGATACAGACAATGGAACAGTTGAAATCCTTAAAGGTGTTGACTTAACTATTAACTCAGGTGAAACCCATGCAATCATGGGACCAAATGGTTCAGGCAAATCAACTCTTGCTTACTCAATCGCCGGTCACCCAAAGTACACAATCACTGGTGGCACAGTCATTCTTGATGGTGCAGATGTTCTTGAAATGACAGTCGATGAGCGCGCAAAGGCTGGACTTTTTCTTGCGATGCAGTATCCAGTTGAGGTTCCAGGAGTATCAGTTTCTAACTTCTTGCGCACCGCAGCAACCGCCCTTCGTGGGGAGGCTCCAAAGCTTCGCACCTGGGTCGGAGAGGTAAAGGATGCGATGGAAGCGCTCAACATGGATCCATCATTTGCAACTCGAAATGTGAATGAAGGCTTCTCTGGTGGAGAAAAGAAGCGTCATGAGATTATGCAGCTAGAGCTTCTTAAGCCAAAGATGGCAATTTTGGATGAGACAGATTCAGGTCTTGATGTCGACGCGTTGCGAATCGTTTCTGAAGGTGTTAATCGCGCAAAGGCGGCTAACAATCTTGGAGTCCTGTTGATCACGCACTACACACGTATCCTTCGTTACATCACACCAGATTACGTTCATGTATTTGCAAATGGTCGAGTAGTCGAACAAGGTGGAGCCGAACTTGCTGAAAAGCTAGAGGCTAATGGCTACGCAGATTATGTGAGCAAGTAAGAAGGATGAGCTTTAACGTCGCGAAGGTACGTCAAGATTTTCCAATCTTTGAACGTACTATTCGCGACGGCAAAAAACTTGTTTACTTAGATAGTGGAGCGACCAGCCAAAAACCACTATCTGTCATTGAAACGGAGAGTAATTTCTATAAGTTTCACAATGCGGCGGTTCACCGTGGTGCTCATCAATTAGCTGAAGAGGCAACTGATGCTTACGAAGGTGCGCGTTTAAAAGTTGCTAATTTCTTGGGTGCTAAAGAGGAAGAGATCGTATTTACCAAAAATGCGACTGAATCTCTCAACCTCGTTGCATATGCGATGGGAAACGCCACGCCTGGATCGCGGTTTGCTGTAACCTCAAAGGATCAAATCGTTGTTACCGAGATGGAGCATCACGCTAATTTAATTCCTTGGCAACAACTTGCTGCACGAACAGGCGCAGAGCTTAAGTGGTTTGAGGTTACCCCCGAAGGACGATTAGATCTTTCCGCTATCAACTCGGTTATCACTGAGAACACAAAGGTTGTTGCATTAACCCATCAATCTAATGTTTTGGGATCAATCAATCCTTTGGCAGCTATTACCGCACGCGCACATGAAGTTGGCGCGGTTGTTGTACTGGATGCTTGTCAATCGGTTCCACACATGCCAATTGATGTTAAGGAGCTTAATGTTGATTTTCTAGCTTTCTCTGGTCATAAAGCGTTAGGACCAACAGGTGTGGGCGTTTTGTGGAGTTCAGTATTTGAAGAGCTTCCACCATTTCTCTTTGGTGGTTCGATGATCGAAACTGTAACGATGACATCTGCAACTTGGGCACCTGCACCACGTAAATTTGAAGCGGGCGTTCCTAATATGGCACAAGCTGTTGGTCTTGGCGCCGCCCTTGATTACTTAACTGAAATCGGAATGCAATCTATTTTTGACCATGAGGTTGAATTAACAGAATATTTAATTGAAGGTTTGCTGCAGATTCCAGAGTTATCAATTGTTGGACCTCTCAACACCGATGCACGTGGTGGATCTGTCTCATTTACTGTCGGACAAATTCACCCGCATGATTTAGGCCAGTACCTAGATAGTCAGGGAGTTGCGGTTCGTACCGGACATCACTGTGCCTGGCCCTTGACCCGAAAGCTGGGTGTTCCTGCAACAACTCGAGCTTCTCTGTATCTATACAACGATGAATCTGATTGCGATGCATTATTTGCAGCTATCTCCGGCGCACAGAAATACTTTGCATGATGGAGCTAGATAGCCTGTACCAAGAAGTGATCCTTGATCACTACAAGCATCCGCTCAATAAGGGATTGTCTGATAATTACGGCGCACAGGTTCACCATGTGAATCCAAGTTGCGGTGATGAGATCACCCTCAATGTGACAGCCGTAGATGGAAAAATCACCGCGATCACATGGGATGGAGTTGGCTGCTCAATTTCTCAAGCAAGTGTTTCGATTGCAAGTGATTTATTGGTCGACAAGAGTTTTGCTGAAGCTGATGCGATTCTCAATGAGTTCACCGAACTCATGCAGAGCAAGGGCACCAAAGAAGGTAACCCCGATGTCCTGGAAGATGCGGTGGCACTTGCTGGGGTATCTAAGTTTCCAGCGCGCATCAAGTGCGCATTGTTGGGATGGATGGCCTTTAAGGATGCAGCGGTTAGAATAAACACCACAACAGGGGGAGAGTAACAATGGCTACTAGCGTTGATGATGTAACAGTGGTCTTATCTACGATGTCATGGTAGATGAAGCTAACATCGCAATTCTCAACATGACTCTGACCTCTGCCGCATGCCCACTTCAAGATGTTATTGAAGACCAAACTCGCGCTGCGCTTGCTGGAATGACAACTGATGTAAAAATCAACTGGGTATGGATGCCACCTTGGGGTCCAGACAAGATTTCCGATGATGGAAGAGATCAGCTGCGCGCTCTCGGCTTTACCGTTTAATTATGTCGATGCATGCAGCGTGGATGACCCACCGCTCTATGACCGCAGATCCTTCAGTGAAGGAGCAAAAGCTTAAGCCAGGTACCGTTAAAAGAATTTTTTCATTTGCGCGTCCCTATAGAACGAACATCTTCATCTATTTAGCAACAGTTGTTGTAGATGCAGGACTAGTGGTTGCGACACCATTGCTTTTGAAGCGTTTGATCGATGAGGGTGTAATACCAAAGAATCCATCTGTTGTTACAAATTTGGCGATTCTCGTTGGTTTGCTGGCAATCGCAGACGCTGGCTTCAATATGTTGGGCCGCTATTTTTCATCACGAATCGGAGAAGGTCTTATTTATGATCTTCGTTCACTAGTTTTCGCCCATGTTCAAAAGCAATCAATTGCCTTCTTTACCCGCACACAAACTGGAGCCTTGATCTCCAGAATTAACTCAGATGTTATTGGCGCACAACAAGCCTTTACCGCGACCTTGTCAGGTGTAGTCAGCAATGTTGTAAGTCTGGTTTTGGTCACAATACGCAGATTGCAATCCTTAACTCGCGAATCCTTTGGTGTAAATGCCGAGATGTCGAGCACAATGACTGAGCGGTTCAATGTTTCAGGTGCGATGCTTGTTGCTTTGTACGGAGAACCAGATCGCGAGCGTGAATACTTCAGAAGTCGCGCACGTCGAGTCGCCGATATTGGAATCAAGATGGCCATGCTCAATCGTCTCTTTTTCATCGCACTTACTAGCGTTGCTGCAATCGCAACTGCATTCGCTTATGGAATTGGTGGACACCTTGCGATTAACGGTGGCGTCACCGTGGGTACATTGCTGGCAATTACTGCTTTGCTAGCTCGCTTATATGGACCGTTAACTGCCCTTTCAAATGTCCGAATCGATGTAATGACATCACTGGTTTCCTTCGAGCGAGTTTTTGAGGTTTTAGATTTAGAACCTATGGTCAAGAGTCGTGATAATGCAATCGAACTCAAGACAACTGAACCGCGCATTGAGTTCAAAAATGTGAACTTTTCTTATCCACGTGCAGAAGAGATCTCACTTGCATCCCTTGAATCTGCGGCGAAAGCTGAAACGGTCCAAAGTGGTCAGGTATTAAAGGATCTTTCTTTTGTTGCATCACCCGGAACAATGACGGCGCTAGTAGGTCCATCTGGTGCAGGTAAGACGACTATCAGTGCGCTGTTGCCCCGTCTTTATGATGTTACAGATGGCTCAATCTCTATTGATGGCCATGACATTCGAGATCTGACGTTAGAGTCTTTGCGAGATTCCATTGGCGTTGTAATGCAGGATGCACATCTATTCCACGAAACTATCGCCGAGAATCTTCGCTATGCAAAACAAGATGCAACTGAAGAAGAGATGAAGCAGGCATGTAAATCAGCTCAAATTTGGAGTTTGATTGAATCGCTCCCAAATGGATTAGAGACCATGGTCGGAGAGCGTGGTCATCGACTATCTGGTGGCGAAAAACAACGCCTTGCGATAGCTCGTTTGCTTCTCAAATCTCCAGCGGTTGTTATCTTGGATGAGGCCACGGCGCATCTAGATTCTGAAAATGAGCAGTTAGTGCATGCAGCGTTGCAATCAGCGCTCAAAGGTCGCACCAGCATTGTTATTGCTCACCGTTTAAGTACCGTCAGAGATGCAGATCAAATTCTTGTGCTGGAAAAAGGAGCGATTGTTGAACGAGGCACCCACGACGAATTAGTAGCCAAGGGTGGCTTGTATTCGGAGCTGTATAACCGTCAGGATTTAACGGGTGCGTCTAATTAAGAAACGTCCGTAAATAACCAATCCACCAAAAAATAGCCATTGCAAGGCGTAAGCCATATGTGGTCCATCGCTTAACGATGGCAGTTGAGCCGTGACCTTTGGAGTTAACGATGGCTCTGAGCCGCCTAGCAAATCCAGATAAAAATTTTCAGTATTCAATTGGGATTGTGCATTGAGTTCAGAGACTAAATCTTCACCTGATCCCGGCAGTGCAAAAAATGAGCCACGGGGGAGTGAGGAGTCCAATCGAAATCGCCCGGTGATAGTTACATTGCCAACTGGAACGCTTGTAACTATTGGTGGGGTTGTGGCGGTAGCTCCTGCTTGCACCCAGCCTCTGTCTACCCAAAACTTTTCGCCAGTGGTGCTGGTGAACAAGGTAAGCACCTCGTAGCCATACTTTCCTTCCGAATATCGGTTACGTAAAAGAATCTGTTTCTTTTCATCGAAACTCCCAGTAGTGACAACGCTTTGCCACTCATTATTGGCTAGTACAGAATCTATTTGGCCAAGTTCTATTGCACCTCGTGAAATGCGCTCTTCAATTATGGTATTTCGGGCGTGACGATCGACGCCGCGGTGATACTGCCATTGCGCAGCCCAAACGCACAAAATCATCAGCCCTAACGCAACCAGTGTTTTTAAGAATGACCAGGGCTCTTTGCCCTTCTTCTCTACAGACATGAATTAATCGAGTGCTAGCGGCTTGTCTTCTACGATGTCAGCTCCACGAGAAATAGTTTCGCGGCCAGCATTTGCAATAACAACTGCAAAGTAAGGAAGAGTGACCGCGCCTGCTAGTGCAAACCAGCGATAAGGGCTGGGCAAAATTACAGTCAAAACAAAGCAGGCGGTACGAATCATCATAGAAATGAAGTAACGTTTTTGACGGCCAGCCTGATCACGTGTCAGCGCATTTTGTGCGCTGGTGATGTCGAAAATCTTCTTTTCTTTGGCCATGGAGCAAGAGTAACGCTCGGCGCGCACCTTCGCTTCTTTTGAATACTCCGAGGTAGCCAGTAGGTTTTAGGTATGAGTTCTATCGCGCTTGTCACTGGCGGAAACCGTGGAATTGGTTTAGCAATCGCTCATTCGCTTCAAAAAGCCGGTCATGATGTAGTTGTCACCTACCGGACAGGATCTGCTCCAGCTGGCTTCAAATCGGTTCAAATGGATGTCACCAGTACCGAAAGTGTGGAAGCTGGCTTTGCATCGATTGAAGAACAGTGGGGAATGCCTGAGATCGTAGTTGCAAACGCTGGTATAACTAAAGATGGATTAGTCATGCGAATGAGCGATGAGGATTTCGAGTCAGTTATTGATGCAAATCTCACTGGTGCATTTCGTGTTGCTCGTCGGGCCACAAAAGGTCTGCTCAAATTGAAACGTGGGCGTTTAATCTTTGTGGGTTCTGTAGTTGGCGCACTTGGTTCGGCTGGACAAGTTAATTACTCATCATCGAAATCTGGATTAGTTGGTATGGCTCGCTCCTTTGCCCGCGAGTTGGGTAGTCGCGGAATAACAGCAAATGTGATTGCCCCTGGATTTGTCGAGACAGATATGACAGCGACCTTGGATGAAAAGCGCCGTAATGAAATTGCTGGTTCTGTTCCACTAGGTCGTTTCTGTTCGGCAGAAGAAATCGCCGATGTCGTAACCTTTATCGCATCACCACAAGCAAGTTACATCTCTGGCGCGTTAATTCCAGTAGATGGCGGATTAGGAATGGGTCATTAAATGGGAATTCTTGAAGGAAAAAAAATTCTTGTAACAGGTGTTTTAACCGATGCCTCAATTGCATTTCATATCGCTCGCTTGGCACAGGAGCAAGGCGCCCAGGTTATTCTGACCGGATTCGGACGCGGTTTATCACTCACTACCCGCATTGCAGCTCGCTTACCTCACCCATGTCCTGTCATTGAATTGGATGTCACAAGTGATACAGATTTAGCAGCGCTGGAAACTCGAGTGCGTGAACATTTCCCTCAAGGTCTAGATGGAGTAGTTCATTCAATTGGTTTTGCGCCAGAGGCAGCTCTTGGTGGAAACTTTCTCAATACACAATGGGAGGATGTAGCAACCGCGGTTCAGGTCTCTGCATACTCACTTAAATCATTAACAATGGCTGCACGTCCCTTATTCACTGATGGTGGATCGGTTGTTGGTTTGGATTTTGATGGACAGGTCGCCTGGCCAAAGTATGACTGGATGGGGGTCGCTAAGGCTGCGCTGGAGGCAACCTCTCGATACCTTGCACGTGATCTTGGAGCTGAAAATATTCGGATCAACCTTGTTGCTGCAGGCCCGATTAAAACTATTGCCGCAAAGTCGATTCCTGATTTTGAACGTTTTGAGCATTTGTGGGATGAGAGATCGCCTTTGCATTGGGATGTCACCGATCCAGTCCCAGCTGCCCAAGCAGCGGTGGCCTTGTTGTCGGATTGGTTCCCAAAGACCACAGCGGAGATCATCCATGTTGATGGCGGCTTCCACGCTATGGGCGGGTAATCCACGCTCAATTTCTCCTTTTGCCCCTCTGCGGGTAATCTTTGCCCCAGACCAGTGGCGTAACAACCACTGCAAGAGGAGTTACCGCTCCCACCTTCATCGCCACTAGTGCGAGCTGGTTTGTCGGATAAGAGATGTATTTCTCTTGCCCTTGCGGTTTTCTTTTGCAGCGCTGTTACACCAAAGCGTTAACGAACCGAAGGAGCTCAAAGTCAGCACTGAACCACGCATCAATGATCGAATTCGCACACCCCAAATTCGTTTAATCGGTTACACCGGTGAGCAAGTTGGAGTTGTAGATATCGATAC
>JBEANK010000093.1:0-4245 GCA_041165485.1 Actinomycetota bacterium
GATAAACCTGAAATCGGGTAGCCCCAGGCAGATATCTAGTTCATGATTGAGCCATGGGACTCATTGTTCAGAAGTATGGCGGCTCCTCGGTAGCTGATGCCGAGGGTATGAAGCGGGTAGCTAACCGAATTGTGGCTGCCAAGCGAGATGGAAATCAGGTCGTTGTTGTTGTTTCAGCGATGGGCGATACCACCGATGAATTAATTGATTTAGCAGAACAAATCACTCCGATCCCTCAAGGTCGCGAACTAGATATGTTGTTAACCGCTGGTGAGCGAATTTCAATGGCGCTGCTTGCAATGGCAATCAATAACTTAGGACATGAGGCTCTGTCATTTACCGGAAGCCAAGCTGGTGTGATTACAACATCTGCACATGGTCGCGCTCGCATCATCGATGTGACTCCTGGTCGCATTAAAGAAGCGTTAGAAAGCGGTGCGATTGCAATCGTCGCTGGCTTCCAAGGAATTTCGCAAGATACTAAGGATGTAACAACTCTTGGCCGTGGTGGTAGCGATACAACTGCGGTTGCTTTAGCTGCAGCGTTAGATGCCGATGTCTGTGAGATTTACACAGATGTTGATGGAATCTTTAGCGCTGATCCCCGCGCAGTTCCAAGTGCTCGCAAGTTAAAGACAGTCACATATGAAGAGATGCTAGAACTTGCTGCAAGCGGAGCAAAAGTTTTGCATTTGCGTTGCGTTGAATACGCACGCCGTTACAACTTACCAATTCACGTACGTTCATCTTTTTCAACTAATGAAGGAACATGGGTGGTTAAAGATCATCCTGAAGGAGGAGCAATGGAGCAAGCAATCATCTCGGGAATCGCACATGATAAATCCGAGGCAAAGATCACTATTGTCGGAGTACCTGACCGAACCGGTGTTGCTGCCCGTATCTTCCAGGCGATTGCAGACTCTGACATCAACATCGACATGATTGTTCAGAATGTTTCTGCAGCAGCAACTGGTCTGACAGATATCTCATTCACATTGCCAAAAGCAGAAGGCGCATCAGCAACTGCAATTCTGCAAAAGTTGCAAGGCGAGGTTGGCTTTGCATCGATTCAATACGACGATCAAATTGGTAAATTGTCATTAGTTGGCGCTGGTATGCGCTCACACCCAGGTGTAACAGCCACCTTCTTTGGTGCACTTTCTGATGCGGGTGTAAACATCGAGATGATTTCTACCTCTGAAATTCGAATTTCAATTATCTGTCGCCAGGCAGATTTAGAGCGTGGTGCAAAGGCTGCACATACCGCCTTCGAACTTGATGCAGATCAAAATGAAGCGGTTGTTTATGGAGGTACAGGACGATGAGCAAAAAAGTTAAAAAAGTCGCAAAGAAGCCTTCGCTTGCAGTAGTTGGTGCTACAGGTGCCGTTGGCACAGTAATGCTCAGCATTTTGTCTGAGCGTAAAGATGTGTGGGGCGAGATCCGTCTGATCGCCTCTGCTCGCAGTGCCGGAAAGAAGTTAATGTGTCGTGGAGAAGAGCTAACCGTCGTTGCGCTTTCACCAGAAGCCTTTGATGGCATCGATGTTGCGATGTTCGATGTTCCAGATGAGGTTTCAGCAGAGTGGGCACCCATTGCAGCTGCACGTGGCGCGATCGTTGTAGATAACTCAGGAGCATTCCGTATGGATCCAAAGGTTCCATTAGTTGTACCTGAGGTTAATCCAAAGGATATTAAGAAACGCCCCAAGGGAATTATTTCAAATCCAAATTGCACAACATTGTCAATGATCGTTGCAATGGGTGCACTCAACAAGAAGTTTGGTCTAAAGGAGCTTGTTGTTGCTTCATACCAAGCTGCTTCTGGTGCAGGACAACCTGGAATTGATGCGCTACGTGAACAGATTTCAGCGGTGGCCGGAAAGAATCTCGGTGAAGCTACTGGTGATGTTCGCACCGTTGTGACAAATAACGATGTTTTCCCAGCTCCTTTGGCGCTAAATGTTGTTCCGTGGGCGGGTTCTCTCAAAGAAGCTGGCTACTCATCTGAAGAGCTCAAGGTTCGCAATGAATCACGCAAGATTCTGGGAATGCCAAAGCTCAAGGTTTCAGCAACTTGTGTTCGCGTTCCAGTCCTAACAACTCACTCATTAGCTGTCCATGCGACATTTAAAACTGAGATCTCTCGCAAAGCTGCGCAACGGGTATTGGAAAAGGCCGCAGGCGTAATTTTGCTAGATGACCCAGAGAACAAGAAGTTCCCAACTCCAAATGATGTTGTTGGAACTGATGAGACTTGGGTTGGTCGCGTGCGCCAATCTCTAGATGATAAGAAATCTATTGATTTATTCCTCTGCGGAGACAATCTTCGTAAAGGCGCCGCCCTTAACACCGCTCAAATCGCCGAACTTTTGGCGGTAGAGTTAACAAAATGAGTATTAAAGAAACCCTACGATCAGATCTAACTGAAGCAATTCGCAGTCGTAACGAGATCACATCTAGCACCATTCGCATGGTCCTTACTGCAATCACTAATGAAGAGGTTGCAGGTAAAGAGGCACGCGCACTAAGTGATGATGAGGTAATCGTTGTTTTGTCACGTGAAGCAAAGAAGCGTCGTGAGGCCGCTGAGGCATTTGAAGGTGCAGGCCATGCAGAAAAAGCAGCACTTGAAAAAGCCGAAGGCGAAGTTATCGCTAAGTATTTGCCAGCTCAATTAACTGCAGATGAGATCAAACAGATCATTGCAGATGCAATTGCATCAACTGGCGCTGCAGGTCCTGCAGATATGGGCAAGGTAATGGGTGCGATTAAGTCAAAGATTGCAGGAAAGGCTGATGGAGCACTTGTTTCATCACTAGTGAAGGAGAGTCTCAACAAATGACAAAGTATGAATACGCAACGGTTCCACTTCTTTCACATGCTACAAAACAGATTCTTGATACATGGGGCTCAGATGGCTGGGAGCTTGTACAAGTTATTCCAGCACCAGGAACAGGCGAACAGCTAGTTGCTTACATGAAGCGAGCACTCGCATGAACACAGTAGATGTTCGCGCAAAGCTTGCAGAGCTTGGATTAGAGCTTCCGATAGCAGCAAAGCCGGTCGCTGCATATGTTCCTGCGATTCGTACGGGTAATTTAGTTTTCACAGCCGGGCAACTCCCATTAGCTAATGGCGAAATGGCAGGGGTCGGGAAGGTTGATGGAGAGATCACTCCTGAGCGCGCAAAGGAGCTTGCACAGATTTGTGCGCTCAACTGTCTTGCAGCTGTCGAAACAGTTGCAGATGTAAACAAGATTACAAAGATTGTTCGCGTTGTTGGTTATGTCAATGGTGTTCCAGGCTTTGTGGGGCATCCAGGTGTAGTAAATGGAGCTTCAGAGCTCTTTATTTCTATCTGGGGCGATGGGGCAAAGCATGCACGTAGCGCTGTTGGAATTGCTGAGCTTCCACTGAACTCACCAGTGGAGATCGAACTAACAGTTGAAATTACTGACTAATTAAAGATTTGCTATTTACCGCGCTTTGATAGACGTTCAAAGTCTGTAATTAGAACTGCGCGACCATCAAGCTTTAACCAGTTGCGTCCTGCGAAATCAGCAAGTGCTTTATTAACGGTTTCGCGGGATGCACCAACTAATTGAGCCAACTCTTCTTGAGTTAAGTCGTGGTGAACAAATAAACCTTCATCAGTTTGCTTTCCAAAACGCTCACCTAGATCTATAAGTGCCTTTGCAACGCGTCCTGGAACATCAGAAAACACTAAATCGCCAACAGCTTCATTTGTGCGACGCAAACGCTGTGCCAAACGTGCAAGAAGTTGGAGAGAAACATTTGGATTAGTTGCAAGCCAAGGAATTAACTTCTCCTGACCAAGGCTGAGTAACTTCGCATCTGTAACCGCTGTTGCCGTTGAAGTACGTGGGCCGGGATCAAAGAGACTTAACTCGCCAAACATTTCACCAGGGCCAAGGATTGACAGCAAATTTTCGCGACCATCTCCACTTGATGTTCCAAGTTTTAATTTTCCATCAACAATTACATATAGGTGATCGCCTTCATCACCTTCTGCAAACAAGACAGAACCCTTGGCGATCTTTACCGAGTCCATTGATGCGCGCAAAGAAGCGGCAGCAGCATCATCTAGGGCAGTAAATAGGGGGGCTTTACGTACGACATCTTGTTCTGTGCTCACGAGGAGTACTTTACTACCCATGAAGGTCGATAGCGAAACCCGAAAAGGGGCTAAGGCGATCTATCGCATCCTCACCAAGACCTACCC
>JBEANK010000094.1:0-5825 GCA_041165485.1 Actinomycetota bacterium
CACAGCAGATCCTGAGCTCTACTTCTCTGAAGATGAGATGCAGGTTGCAGAGGCGAAGTCGCTCTGCGGTGGATGTCCCGTGCGTGCACAGTGCTTAGAGGGTGCGTTATCGCGCCAAGAGCCAGCAGGTGTATGGGGCGGCGAACTATTTGAGGATGGTCGCATCATCGCAAAGAAGCGCAAAGCTGGACGACCTTCATTGAAAGAGGTTGCTGCACGCAATGCAGAAGGTGAATTGATTGAACTCAATGTTTCTAAGGATGAGCGCGAGGAGAGCGCTGCTTAGTTTTAGAACAAACTGAGTTAATCTCATCCCGTGAATCAAGATCCTGAAAAGGCAGCAAAAGCCCGTTCAATAGTGGCATCCCTACTCTTTATTGAGACTGGGGTAATCGTTGTATTGGCGCTGTGGTTGATCGGCTTAACCTTTGCATCTGATTCCTTTGAGTTTCTGCCATTTCTAGGTGTGCTTCTCTTCGCACTTCTTGGGGCAGGTGGCCTTGCAGCATCTGCAATTGGCTATCGCCGTGGCAAGTATTACGGCAGATCTCCAGCGGTATTGGCTAACTTAATTGCGCTAGGTGTTGTCTCATATCAAGTGGAAGCACATTTGTGGTGGGTTGCTGGACCACTAGCAGCGTTAGCGGGTGCAACTCTAATCGCTGCACTGCGTGCTATTCCGACTGATATTTAATTAATTCTGATCTTTTACTTTTAGATCAATTCAAAAACGTGAACTACCACTCAACAATCTGATTGTCTTCCCACAAAACTCCAGTGGTATCACCGGCATTAAATTCACGGGTTGCTAACCACAATGCACATGCTGCGCCTTTTTCAGCGGTGCGAGGCGCATCAGGACCACCCATATCAGTTTGAGAATGATTAGGGCAGACCGCATCAACTAACAATCCGCGAGCACCTAAACCAGTTTCATGGGCAAGGTTGCGAACCAATGCATTTACTCCAGCTTTACTAATTCGATAGGGAGCAAGGCCTCCAGCATTTCCAGGACCTGACATTCTTCCAAGGCATGCTGAGTAAATAATGACGCGACCCTTACGAGCTTCGCCCATAGATGGAACCAATCCATTAACAAGAATGAAAACAGAATCAAGGTTGATCGCCATAACTCTGCGCCACTCTTCATCTGTAGTGCGCAAAGTCTTTGACATCTTTTCGCTCATGACACCGTGAGCAAGAATGAGAACATCAGGAGCAGTGTGCTCTGCTGCAATCTGGGCAACGGTTGCTCGGGTAGCTGTTAAATCTTCGAGATCAACGGCATATGTTGAGAAGTGACCATCAGGGTTATGTCGTTGGAGTGATTGCTGCGCCAGCGATAGTCGGCTCTGATCCTTTGCCACCATGACGATGTCATATCCAAGAGCTGCTAACCCCTTGGCATTTTCAAAGCCCAGGCCTCTGCTGGCCCCTGTCACTATCGCTGTTGGCATGGGTTAAGGGTGGACTAAATGCGATGGATTTGCAGGGCGAAACAGATGTGGCCAATCTCGCCCAATCTGCGCCTAAACGGGTTTATTCATGCGGGCTTTGGCCGATAGGCTAGGTGATGTAACCAATGCAGAAGGAGTTTGCCAGTGTCGGCACAGGATTTTGGTGCAAATGATTGGCTCGTCGATGAGATGTACGAGCATTATCTACAGGATCCTTCTTCCGTAGACCCTGCATGGGTTGAGTAACGAGCATTATCTACAGGATCCTTCTTCCGTAGACCCTGCATGGGTTGAGTATTTCAAAACTAATAAGCCAGGTTCTCCCGCTCCGCAATCTTCTGCCTCTAGGGGTGTTCCACCAATTCCTAAGGCGCAACAAAAAGCAGCAGCACCAGCACCGGCTCCAGTTGCACCAGTTGCCGCTCCTGTTACACCTGCACCTGTTGCAGCTCCAGTTGCTCAAGCAGCACCTGCAGCTCCAGTCTCACAACCAATTGTTCGTGAAACAACTGCAACACAACCAACTCCTGCAGATCCAGTTGTAAAGCCTGCTCCAGTTTTGATTACACCAGGTGCATCTTCACTTGAACCAATCCGCGGAGTTAGCGCTCGCGTTGTTCAATCAATGGAAGCATCACTGTCAGTTCCAACTGCAACATCGGTTCGCGCAATTCCTGCGAAGTTGATGATTGATAATCGAATTGTTATTAACAACCACCTTGCACGTGGTCGCGGTGGAAAGGTTTCCTTCACCCACATCATCGCTTACGCAATGATCAAGGCGGTACGTGCGATGCCAGAGATGAATGCATTCTTTGGTGAACTCGATGGCAAGCCAGCAATTGGAAAGCCAGAGCACATCAACCTTGGTGTTGCGATCGACTTGGCAAAACCTGATGGTTCTCGTCAACTTCTTGTTCCATCTGTTAAGGGCTGCGAAGATTTAGATTTCGGTCAGTTCTGGGCAGCGTATGAAGCTGTAATTAAGAAGGCTCGCTCTGGCGCATTAACAGTTGAAGATTTTGCCGGCACAACAATGTCGATCACCAACCCAGGAACACTTGGAACTGTTCACTCAGTTCCACGTCTTGTTCAGGGACAGGGTTTGATTCTTGGTGTTGGTGCGATGGATTACCCAGCTGAGTTCCAGGGTGCAAGTGAAGAAACCCTCGTAAACATGGCTGTTAGCAAGGTAATTACCCTTACAAGCACTTACGACCACCGCATTATTCAAGGCGCGCAATCAGGAGATTTCCTACGTCGCATGCACGAGTACTTGTTAGGTGCAGAAGGTTTCTACGATGAGATTTTCTCAGCGCTTCGCATTCCATACGAGCCAATCCGTTGGGCGAGCGACTTTGCATTTACACGCGATGAAGAGATCAATAAGACCGCACGTGTTCAGCAGCTAATTCAGGCGTACCGCACATTTGGTCACTTGATGGCAGATGTTGATCCACTGGAATACATCCAGCGCTCACATCCAGATCTTGATGTTGTGACACATGGTCTAACTCTGTGGGATCTCGATCGCGAGTTTGCAACGGGTGGTTTTGGTGGCAAGAAGTTTATGAAACTTCGCAAGATCCTCGGAATTCTTCGTGATTCATACTGCCGCTCTGTCGGCGTTGAGTACATGTACATCCAGGATCCAGTTGAGCGTAAGTGGATCCAAGACAAGGTTGAGGTTGGTTACGCCAAACTTCCTCGCGAAGAACAGTTGCGTGTTTTGCGTAAGCTCAACAGCGCCGAATCATTTGAATCATTCCTGCACACAAAGTTTGTTGGACAAAAGCGCTTCTCTCTAGAAGGTGGCGAGTCTGTGATTCCACTTCTTGATGCTGTTGTATCTGCAGCTGCAGAAACCGGACTAGATGAGGTTTGTATCGGCATGCCTCACCGCGGACGTTTAAATGTGCTTGCAAATGTTGCTGGAAAATCTGCTGGACAAATCTTCCAAGAGTTCCAAGGACATTACGCAGAGAATCAAGTTCAAGGTTCAGGCGATGTGAAGTACCATTTGGGAACATCAGGCGTATTTACCTCTGAGACTGGCGCGCAGACTAAGATTTACTTGGCTGCAAATCCATCTCACCTTGAGGCAGTTAACCCAGTTCTTGAGGGAATTGTTCGTGCAAAGCAGGATCGCCTGAATGTGAAAAACGCCTACTCTGTAATGCCTATTTTGCTTCACGGAGATGCATCCTTCGCTGGTCAAGGTGTGAACGCTGAAGTTCTACAGCTTTCACAATTGGCTGGATATCGCACAGGCGGAACTGTTCATATTGTTATTAACAACCAAGTCGGTTTCACAACCTCACCACATGCATCACGTACATCGCAGTACTCAACTGATTACGCGAAGATCATTCAAGCTCCTGTATTCCATGTAAATGGTGATGATCCAGAAGCGTGTGTTCGCGTTGCTCGATTGGCTTTTGAATACCGTCAAGAGTTCAACAAGGATGTTGTCATCGACATGATTTGTTACCGTCGTCGCGGTCACAACGAAGGTGATGAGCCAAGCTTCACACAGCCGTTGATGTACAAGTTGATTGATGCAAAGCGTTCAACACGTACTTTGTATACAGAGGCACTTGTTGGTCGTGGAGATATCACTCCTGAAGAGGCTGAAGAAATTGCACGCGATTACCAAGAGCAGCTTGAATCAATCTTTGCTGCTGTTAACAACATTGAGCCAGAGCATGATGCAAACTTCAAAGCACCAGTTGCACCTGAAGCAGAAGAGATCAACACAGCGATCTCTGAAAACATCGCGCGTGAAATTGCGGCTACACAGCTTGCTGTTCCAGAAGGATTTACAGTTCATCCTAAGTTGACTCCACAGTTAGCAAAGCGTGTTGAGTCACTCAACGATGGAACAATCGATTGGTCTACAGGAGAAATGTTGGCATTTGGATCATTGCTACAAGAAGGTCACCCAATCCGTCTTGCAGGTCAAGATGCACGCCGCGGAACCTTCTCAAACCGTCACGCGGTTATCGTTGATAAGGAAAATGGAAACGAGTGGACTCCACTTCGCGCACTTATCAAGGATGAGAACCAGTTCTTCGTTATCGACTCATTGCTCAGCGAATACGCTGCTATGGGCTTCGAATACGGCTACAGCCTTGAGCGTGAAGAAGCGCTAGTTCTGTGGGAAGGTCAGTTCGGAGACTTCGCAAACGGCGCACAAACAGTTGTCGATGAGTTCATCTCCTCTGCATTACAGAAGTGGGGCGAGCGTTCTTCTGTAGTTCTCCTACTTCCACATGGATATGAAGGACAAGGACCGGATCACTCATCAGCACGTATTGAGCGTTACCTGCAGCTATGTGCCGAGCAGAACATGACCGTTGCACAACCTGCAAGCCCTGCAAACTACTTCCACTTGCTACGTTGGCACGCAAAGAACCCTGCGCGACGTCCACTGATTGTCTTTACACCTAAGTCAATGCTTCGCCTAAAGGCTGCAGCATCTTCACTGTCAGATTTCACTTCTGGTCACTTCCGTCCAGTTATCGGTGATGACTCAGTTCAGAACGCATCACGTGTGATCTTCTGTTCAGGAAAGATTTATCACGACCTCGTTGCAGAGCGCACCAAGCTTGGCGAAACAGGAACTGCAATTGTTCGCGTTGAACTTTTGTATCCACTGCCAATTGATGAAATGGTTGCAGAAGCAAATAAGCATCCAAATGCAAACTTGCTATGGGTACAGGATGAACCTGCAAACCAAGGTCCTTGGTCACACATCGCATTGCGCACATCTGATGCACATGGCGGACATGGATTTGGTAATCGCATCTTGCGTCGCATTTCTCGTCGTGCAACAGCTTCTCCTGCAACTGGAAGTCATCACCTGCATGAGGATGAGCAAAAAGCATTATTGCTCGAGGCCTTTACACGCTAAAGACTTATTAAAGATGCCCTCGTGAATACGGGTGCGTTTTTATTTCCCTTTTCGGTTTTTCCGATAACGAAAGAGCACAACACCAACGACCTCATTGCCTGGAATCCATCCCCAGGTGCGTGAATCAGTGCTTTCATCATTGTCGCCTTGAACCCAATAAATACCGCCATGAGATTTCTGCAAACGCTTTATTAAGAAGATTCCTGGTCGCTCTTCTCGTTCTACAACAACAACCTTGCCCAGAATGCGATCTCCAACCAATGGAGCAAGCCCATCTTCAAGCCAAGAAACCAGCAGCCAATCTCCATCCTTAAAGGTGGGGGCCATTGATGATCCTGAGACCCTGACTGTGCCATATTTGCTCACGGGCGGTAGTCTCGCACTACTAAGTCAGTAAAACTACAAGGCCCAGTACTCGCCTTGAGTCGAGAAGGAGAGAAAATGTTTGCACCAAA
>JBEANK010000095.1:0-5012 GCA_041165485.1 Actinomycetota bacterium
CCCTTACTTCACGATTTGTGAAACTTGATTGAATACATATGGCTTTGGTGCTTGAGCAGCATGTGGATGCTCTGGACCTGCGTAAACCTTTAGCTTTGAAGCCATCTGACGTCCTAGAGAATTCTTTGGAAGCATTCCCTTGATCGCCTTTTCAACTGCACGAGTTGGGTGAGTCTCTAGAAGCTCGCCATACACAGTAGAGGTTAAACCGCCTGGGAAACCTGAGTGATGGTGTGACCACTTCTGTGATGCCTTGTTACCTGACAACGCAATCTTTTCTGCGTTGATAACAATGACGAAGTCGCCCATGTCCATGTGTGGAGCAAATGTTGGCTTGTGCTTTCCGCGAAGAAGAACGGCAGCATGTGTTGCAAGACGGCCCAAGACCACATCTTGTGCATCGATGATGTGCCAGTTACGGACCGCATCACCGGCTTTTGGACTGTATGTACGCACGCTCTTGCCTACCTTCTTTTAAGTGATCAAAGACCGGCTCAGGGCTCTCGTAAACCTCGCCATCCTTGCCGAAAACAAGAAAACGATTAAATCCGCGGGTAAACCACCTGTCATGGGTCACTGAAATGACCGTCCCTTCATATCTAGCCAAAGCATTCTCAAGGGATTCTGCACTAGCTAAATCTAAGTTATCAGTTGGTTCATCAAGCAATAACAGGGTGTCGCCTGCCAGCTCCAGCAGTAAAACTTGGAATCGTGCTTGCTGTCCTCCTGAAAGTGAGGTGAACTTTTGATTTGCTTGTTGATCGATTTCATATCGTCGCAGAACACTTTTGGCCGGACCCAATTGAAGTGAATGTAACTCCCACAATAACTCTAGAAGTGTCTTGCCTTCAAACTCAGGATGCGAATGAGTTTGGGCAAAGTATCCAATTTCAACTCTCGCTCCAATTTTAAAGTTTCCAGAAAACTTAACAGTTTCATCTCCTGAAATAAGGCGAAGAAAGTGTGATTTACCGGATCCGTTCTTTCCTAAAACCGCAATTCGATCCCCAAAGAAAACTTCAAAATTGAATGGTTGAGTCAAGTTGTCAATAGATACATTTTCAAATGTGAGCGCTCTTAGTCCAGTTCTTCCGCCCTTCAGGGCAACTTTTACATCCTGTTCCACGGGTGGGGCTTCAGGTGCACCAGCTTCCTCAAATTTTCGGAGCCTTGTTTGCATGGCATGGTATTTACTTGCCATATCTGGAGAACTTGCTGCCTGTACCTGCAATGTCTTTACTAAATCAATCAATCGTTGGTGTTCTTGTTCCCATCGCAACAGTAACTCTGCAAACCGCTCATTTCGTGCAGATCGGGCCTCATGCCATGTTGAGAATTTTCCGCCATGCACCCAAGCCGTATTCCCATTAATTCCTTGCTCTAAGGTAACTATTCGAGTTGCGGTATTTTCAAGTAATTCACGATCGTGACTAACAAACAAAACAGTCTTCTTTGTTTCAGTGACAACCTTCTCTAGCCATCTCTTAGAGGGCACGTCCAAGTAGTTATCTGGTTCATCAAGAAGTAAAACCTCTTCTGGACCCTCTAAAAGTGCACGTAAGACAAGTTTTTTCTGTTCGCCACCTGAAAGTGTATTAACAAGGCGATGCGAAACCTCATCAAACGGTTTTCCGAGCATCTCGGTGCAGCATTTATCCCAGAGAACCTCGAATTCATACCCTCCAGCATCACCCCAATCAATTAAAGCTTGCGCGTAATTCATTTGAGATTTTTCACTTGATTCTGTATTCATGAGTTTTTCGGTTTCATCAATCTTTGTTGCAGCATCTCTAATAGCCTTTGGTGCAACGGAAATTAGTATGTCTCTGATGGTGGACTCATCACGAACTGAACCAATGAATTGGCGCATGACACCAAGTCCACCTGTTATTGAAACACTTCCCTTGTCGGGCTTTAAATCTCCACAGATCATACGGATTAATGTTGTTTTTCCAGATCCGTTAGGACCAATTAACGCGACTTTTGCTCCATCGCCAACACGAAAACTTACGTCATTGAGAAGTAAGCGACCATCTGACAATGTGTACTCCACCGTCGAAACATCAATGTGCCCCATTGTTGCGCTTTCCGATTGTCACCTTTGCTCTCTCCAGGAGTTGATCATTAGTTGGATACTCAACCGATGTCAAAGTTAACCCTCTGGCCGGAAATACCAGCGAATCACTTACTCTCTCCTTATTAGCTAAAAGCTCCCCCATCCATGAAGCCTCTTTACGCCCGTCGGCCACACAAACTACTGCGCCAACAAGGTTTCGGACCATTGAATAACAAAAAGCATCAGCAACTACCGTTGCGACAAGTAATTCCCCTTGGCGTTCCCAATGAAACTCTTCAAGCGTTCGTAGAGTTGTTCCACCCTCTTTGAACTTACAAAACGCTGCAAAATCATGATGCCCAAGCACAAGGGAGCTAGCTGAATTCATCAACTCTGCCTCTAAGGGTCGATACCAAGAAGCGATGTCGTAACGATTGATAGGTGGAATAGGTAAATTCTTATCAAGAATTTTGTAGGTGTATTTTCTGCGAAGTGCAGAAAAACGAGCATGAAATGCTTCTGGAGCGATGCTTACTCGCATGATACGAATATCCTCATCGAGTATTCGATTTAACTTGTATGCGATCTCATCAAGATTAATGCTGTCTGGCACATCGACATGAATTACCTGCCCAGCAGCATGCACCCCGGCATCTGTCCGCCCAGCAACAATGCTTTCAATCTTTGTTTGAGTAATTGTCCCAATCGCTTTTTCAACTAAATCTTGAATAGTGCGACGGTCAGGCTGCGTTGCCCAACCCGAAAAGTTGGTTCCATCGTAGGAAAGATCGATCCGTAAACGAAGAAACCCACTCTCAGGGTAGAGAGTGGGTTCCGTCATGAGAATAATTTCTAAGAATTAAAGACTTAGTTTGCTTTCTCTGTTACTAATTCAATTACCGCCATAGGTGCGTTGTCACCCTTGCGAGGACCGACCTTAGTGATACGTGTGTAGCCACCTTCGCGTGTTGCAAAGTTAGGACCGATTTCAGTGAACAGAGTGTGTACAACGCTCTTGTTCTGAATCTGTGCCATGACCTGACGACGTGCAGCTAGATCACCCTTCTTAGCGAAAGTGATTAACTTTTCCGCTAATGGACGTAGGCGCTTAGCCTTTGCCTCTGTTGTTGTGATCTTGCCGTGCTCGAACAACTGCTCTGCGAGTGTGCGTAGAAGTAGTCGCTCATGGGATGGGCCTGAACCCAGACGAGGACCTTTACTTGGTGTTGGCATTTCTTATCTCCTAGGCCTGCTCTGCATCGACGAAATCATCGTCGACTGATGCGTTGTAGTTCTGATGTTGGGTTGGATCGAAACCAACTGGGCTGTCCTTAAGAGACATTCCCATTGAGACAAGCTTTGCCTTGACCTCATCAATTGACTTTGAACCAAAGTTACGGATATCTAGCAGGTCAGCCTCTGAACGGTTAACTAGCTCTCCAACTGTGTGAATGCCTTCGCGCTTCAAGCAGTTGTATGAACGTACTGTTAGATCTAGATCTTCAATTGGAAGAGCAAGATCTGCAGCAAGTGCTGCATCCATTACAGATGGCCCCATCTCGATACCTTCAGCATCAAGATTGAGTTCACGTGCAAGACCAAAAAGCTCAACCAATGTACGACCAGCTGATGCAACAGCATCGCGTGGCTTCATTGATGGCTTTGTTTCTACATCTACAACAAGACGATCGAAGTCTGTGCGCTGTTCAACGCGAGTTGCTTCTACCTTGTATGTAACCTTCAAAACTGGTGAATAGATTGAGTCAACAGGTATGCGACCGATTTCCGCTCCAGCCTGCTTGTTTTGGACCGCTGTAACGTAACCACGGCCACGCTCAACTGTAAGTTCAATCTCAAGATTGCCCTTGCCGTTAAGTGTTGCAATGTGAAGCTCAGGGTTGTGAACTTCCACGCCAGCTGGAACCGCGATATCTGCACCAGTAACCGCACCGGCACCTGACTTGCGGATGTAAACAACTGCTGGCTCATCGTTATCTGATGAAAGCACCAAGTTCTTGATGTTCAAAACGATATCGGTGAGGTCTTCTTTTACTCCTTCAAGAGTGGTGAACTCGTGAAGTGCACCTGCAACGCGGATGCTTGTAACTGCTGCACCTGGAATAGATGAAAGCAATGTACGACGCATGCTGTTGCCAAGTGTGTAACCAAAGCCTGGCTCTAGCGGTTCAATGATGAACCGTGAACGGTGCTCAGAAACTACTTCTTCGCTGAGAGTTGGACGTTGTGCAATTAGCACTGCTGCTCCTCTTCATTCGGGGAAATCCACTATTTGATTTCCGCTCTTTCCCCTGATCCTTCAATCAGGGGCCCTAATTACTTGGAATAAAGTTCAACGATTAGCTGCTCTTGAACCTGTGTATCGATGACTGCACGAGCAGGAACTGAGTGAATGATGATTCGCATCTGTGAACCAACAACCTCCATCCATGCTGGAACTGCCTTCTCGCCAAGCTCTGCGCTAGCAACGATGAATGGTGTTAGGTCCAATGACTTTGGAAGAACATCGATGATGTCCATTGCAGAGACACGGAATGAAGGAATGTTTACCTTCTTACCATTTACCAAGAAGTGACCGTGACGCACTAGCTGACGTGCCATGTCGCGGCTCTTTGCAAAGCCTGCACGGAACACAACGTTGTCGAGACGTGTCTCAAGAATGACGAGAAGGTTTTCACCTGTCTTGCCCTGCTTACGGTTAGCCTCTTCGTAGTAACCACGGAACTGCTTTTCTAGAACACCATAAATACGTGCGCACTTTTGCTTTTCGCGCATCTGCAATAGGTACTCAGATTCCTTTGAACGGCCACGGCCGTGCTGTCCTGGTGGATAAGGACGTGATTCGATTGGACACTTTGGTCCATCGCACTTTGAGCCCTTAAGGAAGAGCTTTACTTTTTCGCGACGGCAACGCTTGCAGTCTGCTCCGGTATAACGA
>JBEANK010000096.1:0-5237 GCA_041165485.1 Actinomycetota bacterium
GTTTCTTTTTCAAAAGGTGTTACCCAGTCAACATTTGGATCTGTTGAACCATCTTCTGCGTAACCTGGCCAAGCGAGAACATTGATTGTTCCGGGGGTATCTTGAACAGGACCTGCGTACGCACCGCCTGCGGAATCGCTATCTGAACTTGAGCATCCGCTCAGTAGTAGCGCTCCTGCCGCAATTGCAATTACGGACTTTCGAACTCGTGTGATCTTCACTCGTGTTCCTTTCTGTCGCTCCTTTGCGACACCGCGCCAGAATTTCCAGCGCGTTCCTCAACTGCTAGCTAGTTGAGAATCCTAATTTTTCACATGAAACTCGCTATCGATGCTCCAACTAACCTTTACGGTGCTATTTCGCATCGATGCAACTTTGTCTGAACTCTCTGAGGTATTTTGACGAAGCGCCATCAATGAGATGCCACCCTCTAAATCAACTAAGAATCGGGTCGCGGGTCCTAGATACTCAACTTCGCGAATTACTCCTGTAGTGCTTCGACCACCTGGCACCTGCGCATCAATCTCAATCTTTTCTGGGCGCACAAGCCATGTTCCAGCCTTACCCAACAACTTTTCGCCCGCAGCACCTGAGATTAGATTTGATATTCCAACAAAACCTGCAACAAACTCATTTGAAGGACGCTCATAAATTGCTGCTGGCTTATCTAGTTGCTGAATCTTTCCACGATCAAAGACAGCCACACGATCTGACATGGTCAGCGCTTCCTCTTGATCATGCGTCACAAAAATGAAGGTAATTCCAACTTGGCGTTGTAACTCTTTCAGTTCGATCTGCATTTGCTCACGAAGTTTTAGATCCAACGCACCTAGTGGCTCATCAAGTAGCAATACCGCGGGACGATTAACAAGTGCACGCGCTAACGCAACTCGTTGTCTTTGTCCGCCAGATAATTGGTTGGGCTTTCTATTTTCATATCCTTCAAGGCGAACCTGTTGCAACGCCACCATCGCTTGTTCGCGACGCTCGACCTTTCCAATTCCTTTAACACGCAAGCCATACTCAATATTTGAAATAACATCCATGTGCGGAAAGAGTGCATAATCTTGAAAGACGGTGTTTACATCTCGCTCATAAGCAGGTAAATGAGTTATCTCAGCTCCATTTAAATGAATACTTCCTGAATCTGGTGCTTCAAAGCCTGCGATCATGCGGAGAACAGTTGTCTTACCTGAACCAGATGGTCCTAATAAAGTCAGAAACTCACCTTGGTAGATATCTAGATCAACACCATCGACTGCGCGTACTGAGCCAAAGTTTTTTGCCAAGCCACGCAGGGAGATAATCACTGAACCCTGTGAGCTCACTTGGCTAACCTCGTTTCTCTCCTGAACGTCCCGTCACAGTACTTGAAAAGCCCTGCGCCAGTAAGGGTTTCCCAGAAACTCTCACAAAATTTCTCAGATTTCTCCACCTACACTGGCACCATGAACGGGTCGTTGGCGTTAGTGGGGTCGGGTGAATACCTGCCCGCGATGTCCGCCTTTGAAAAATCCCTGCTCGAGGATGGAATCAAAAACGGCAAAGCCGCGACCTACATTCAAATTCCAACCGCCGCAGGCCGTGAAAGCCATGACAGTTTGGATTACTGGAAACGCCTCGGCCAAGCACAGGCAGATGCACTTGGTGTAACAGCTGTCCACCTTCCGATCTACACCCGTGATGATGCATTTAAGCAAGAACATGTTGATGCAATTAAGAACAGCGCACTGATGTACATGTCCGGGGGAGATCCCCATCATCTTGCAGAAGTCCTGATTGATACACCTGTCTGGAATGCCATTGTCGAAAACTGGGAAAGCGGCGCATCCCTTGCAGGGTGTAGCGCAGGTGCGATGGTGCTTTCTGCACAGATTCCAAACTTTCGAATGCTCAAGCGTTCACCGAGTAAAGGTCTAAATCTGCTGCCACATATTCGCGTGATTCCTCATTTCAACAAATTCTTTAAATGGATTCCAGAAAGTGCTGCAAAGGTTTTGCTCCATGTTCCCGATGATTCAATCTTGATTGGTGTCGATGAACTAACCGCAATTGTTCAGCGATCCGGCTCTGAACATTGGACTGTTGTCGGTGAAGCTAAGGTTCATGTATTAAAGGGTCTGCCCGATCAGCAATTACATGATGGCCAAGAGATTACATTGACAGTTCAATGAGTCAGATAACTGTTATCTTCGATGGAGAGTGCGAGTTCTGCAGGCAAGCTGTCACTTGGATTCAACGAAAGGTACAAGTAACAGCTCTACCCTTTCAAACATCAGATCTAACCCCATTCAATCTAACCCGCGAACAATGCGCCAAGCAGGTCTATGTAATTTCAGAGGGCAAAACACTCGGGGGAGCAGCTGGCATTGCTTACCTATTGAAACAACGGGGTAATTCAATTCAATCTACGATCATCACCATCTCTGGCCCGCTTGGTCGAGCTGGATATCGTTGGATAGCGAGCCATAGAAACTCTTTGCCAGTTAAATTTGTAACAAAGGTATTAACTTTCCTGAACAGGTAACTCTTTCTCTGCAACCGGTTCGATCAACTTCCACTTAACAGCCAATCGGTGGAGCCAAGGATGCAACGGAGTTCCAGCTGCTATCCAGAACATAATCAATGATGGAATCACAAAGGTGGCAAATGCCGGAAGAGGATGAATCAATCCTTGGAAGAGATCAACATTGGTCACTGAATCCCGTTCTGCCTGTACCTCTTCAGCGTTGCGAAGCAGCAGCCCAGCATTTGAAAATGCATGTACAACAATCGGCATCCAGATACTTCGAGTCAGCACCATCAATGCGCAGGCAAAGATTCCAAAGGAAGCTGCAGATATCACATGCCAATAGGCAGGCCAGGCATCAAAGTTTCCGATGTAGCTATTGATGTGCATTAACCCAAACATCAAAGATGAACCAATCACAGCAAGGGTTAAACCGTGGCGCAGTAGGACTCCAAAAACAATTCCACGGCTAAAGATTTCTTCAGCAACTGCAACCAGTATCAAAAAGATAACTCCGCGTACCCATTTCTCTGTTGTCACGCCAGAGAAATCTTCGCCCCTAATCTGCACAACAATCAGATTGACCATGAATACAAAGGCAATGACAAACTTCCAACCAAAAGCGGGAAGAGCAAAGTATGCATAAGTCGCCGGACGCAACCACCAGATCACAGCAAAAGAGAACAATCCCAAAACAAGATAACTAACAGTTCCATCAAAGCGATCGCCAGGAACAGCATCACCAGTGAAGTTCAAAATGAGAATCGACAGCAGGGATAGCCCAATCAGCCCGACCCACATCCGCACACTTCTCATACCCAAAAATCTAGCCCCACCCACCGACAAATGCGCGACAAAAACAAGAACCCCTAGGAGGTTTATCCAAGGGGTTCTTGCGTAAAACGCAGTTGTGACGAAACATCATAAGCATAACACCGGTATCCACAGACTTTCATGAATGGAAATGCTCATTCAGTAAGAAAACTATCTTCATCCGTGCGTGCGGTTGTGGCTCATCGGATAGAGCGCAGTTGTGACGCAACCTGAGGAAGTGGGTTCGATTCCCACCAACCGCATGCACACTAAGTAGCCCCGCAGTTAGTCGAGCGGGGCTACTTTTTTGTTGCTGCGAGTAAACTCAGCACACAACTACGGAAAGCGGTTCTCATGTCCTTTGTTATGTACTCAACTTCCTGGTGCGGTTACTGCAATCGCCTCAAGTCTCAATTGGCTGAACAAGGCGTTACCTTCGAAGAGATCAACATTGAAGAGGTCCCTGGCACCGCTGAAATCGTTGAAAAGGTAAACGGCGGAAACCGCACCGTTCCAACACTTGTTTTCTCTGATGGAACCGCAATGACCAATCCATCTGCCAAGCAGGTCGTAGAAAAACTCGCTTCTTTATCTATCTGAAATTACTCTTAGGCAATGCGACGCGGGGGACATGTAGCAATCGGAGTAGTTCTCCTCCTTGCCCTCACCACCCCTGTACATGGCGCCGCCCCAAAGGCAGGCGCAAAGTGCCCAACACCTTCACCGTCTCCAAGTAAAACAACCGCAATTGGTGACCCAATCGGAGCTGTCGGAAGCACTCCAACTCCTACTCCAACCCCATCCTCTACTCAGCCAGCAACCCCAAAGGCTCCAACCTCTTTTGATGACTTAGTCGAGAATTATCAGGGTATCTCATATGCAGCATGGGAAAAGAGTCGTGCAAAAATTCTTGCTTCAACAAAGGCAAACATCACTCTAAAGCTAGTTCTTGGTCCGAATACACAACTCGTTTACAAAGAGCCTCAACAGGCAATTGATCTTGTAACTCGACTTTATGCAGGTTATCCAACAAGCGCCGAAGTCCATTTCCTAGCATTCAATTTTGATGATCGCGAGTGGGCGATGAATCAAATGGAATCTATTCTTCCAAATTCTGGTAGTCGATGGATTTATGACGTTGCCTGTAAGACAAAAGAAACTTGCTGGGGTGGAGGAGCATTCACTAATGGAGCAGGAAAATACCTAATTGTTGAAACAATGGGATTTATAGACACTAATCACACAAGCGGAAGTTTAGAAGCTCATGAGTTCACACATATTGTTCAACAGATGAGTTTTAAGAAGGGAAGACCTGCTGCGGAATTCCTTTACGATCCGTGGCCGCCAACTTGGTACTGGGAAGGTCAAGCTCATTTTGCGCAGCATGCAGCAATTTATTTTGACTCTTATACAAGTTATATGAAGGAGCGAAAGGCGACAGCACAGAGTTTATTCAAGGATCCAGCATTTACTTCGGAGCATATTCAGAATTACTTTGTCTTTAACGCACCTGAAGAATGGCAAAGAAAATATGACAGATGGAATCAATATGAACTCGGAGCCATGTTTGTCGAGATATTAACTGCGCTAAAAGGTCCCGATTCGACCATGGAGATGTGGAGAATTACAGGAACAGGCGTGAACTTCCCAGTGGCATTTGAGCAGGTTTATGGTGTGCCATTTGCAAAGGCCCTGCCCATCATTGCGAAGGCGATCGCTTTGGAGCTTGGGCGTAGTTAAACCTGTTAGTCAGGAGAGTAATTTCGAAAAACGTCGTAATTAGTTAAGACAGCTTGCTCTCCGCACGATTAATTAAAGTGTTACACGCATCTCCAAACCCAGCAAATGCTGGATTAGTTGTTTGCCCTGCGCGATACCGCGCCCAAATCTGCTGAATAATCACAGCTAATCTAAA
>JBEANK010000097.1:0-5138 GCA_041165485.1 Actinomycetota bacterium
GTCTGTAAAGCGCTCAAACATGGGCGGTGCTCCTTTGGATCGTTCTTTCGTTAAGCCTAATACCTGCGGGCCTACGCTCGCGAGGCGGAATGCTTCTGAGTTTTATAACCCCAAATGTGGCGGGGTTATGCCCGAAATTGGGCTAAATCTGGGGCTTTACAGCTTTTTGAGCCATTTTCTAGGCTGCACATTACTTACAGCTTTTTGAGCATTCGGGTATTGCCCAGAGTATTGGGCTTTACCGACTCAAGATCCAAGAACTCAGCCACACCTGCATCGTAGGAACGTAGGAGCTCCTTATAAATCTCAGGTTCAACCGGTGTTCCCTCAATAACCTCAAAACCATGGCGACCAAAGAACTCAGTTTCAAAGGTTAAACAAAAGATTCGCTTCACACCGATCGCTTGCGCTCTTTCAATAATCGAATCCAAGATTTTATGACCGACTCCTTGGCCGCGAAGGTTTTCAGAAACTGCGACGGTGCGAACTTCAGCTAAATCTTCCCACAGCACGTGCAATGCGCCACAACCAACGACTTGATCACCTTCGACTGCAACTGTGAACTCCTGAACGCTTTCATACAAAGTTACAGTTTCTTTTGACAACAGACGACCCTGTGGTGCGTACGAATCAATTAATTGACGAATACCTTTGATGTCACGGGTTTGTGCTGGACGAATCTGCATTGATTAATCAACTTCAGGCTTAACGAGTGGGAACAAAATAGTTTCACGAATTCCAAGGCCAGTTAACGCCATGAGCAAACGATCGACTCCCATTCCCATTCCACCAGTTGGAGGCATTGCAAACTCCATGGCACGCAAGAAATCTTCATCAACCTGCATCGCTTCAAGATCACCCTTTGAACCAAGAGTTGCTTGTTCGACTAATCGATCACGTTGCACAACTGGATCGATGAGTTCTGAATAACCTGTTGCAAGTTCAAAACCATCAATATAGAGATCCCACTTTTCTGCAACACCTGGAAGTTCGCGGTGTGCACGTACTAGCGGAGATGTATCCACTGGGAATCCCATCACAAATGTTGGTTCAACCAATAAATGGCGAGCAACATGCTCGAAGATCTCTTCTGCAAGCTTTCCGGTGATCCACTTTGGATCAATCTTCATGCCCAGTTTTTCAGCGATCTTCTTCAAATCTGCATACGGGGTAAGGGCTGTGACGCTCTCGCCAACACCGTTAGAAATAGCGTCATACAAGGAGATTTGCTTCCACTGACCACCCAGGTTGGCTTGGCGACCATCGTGGTGGGTCACCACATGTGAACCTGCTACCGCAATCGCTGCGTTTTGAACCAAGGTGCGAGTTAAATCTGCGATCGACATCCAATCGCCATAGGCCATGTAACTTTCGATCATCGCAAACTCAGGAGAGTGAGATGAATCTGCGCCTTCATTGCGGAAGTTACGGTTAATTTCAAATACACGTTCAATTCCACCCACAACACAACGCTTCAAGAAAAGCTCTGGCGCAATGCGTAGGTAAAGATCCATGTCATAGGCGTTTGAGAAAGATTTAAATGGACGAGCAGCTGCTCCACCATGCATAACTTGCAGCATTGGTGTTTCTACTTCGACAAAGTTTGCCTTATCAAATGTGTCGCGCAATGATTTCATTACTGCAGGACGCATACGTGCATTGCTGCGAGCTTCTGGGCGAACGATCAAATCTACATAACGCATGCGAACGCGTGTCTCTTCGGACATTGGCTTGTGATCATTTGGCAATGGGCGCAATGATTTAGATGCCAAGGTCCAAGAATTTGCCAAGATTGAAAGTTCGCCGCGCTTTGATGTGATGATCTCGCCGGTAATAGAAACTATGTCGCCAAGATCGATATCTGATTTCCATGAATCAAGAACTTCTTGTCCAACCTTGTCCAAAGACAACATCGCCTGGAGCTCAGTTCCATCACCTTCGCGCAAAGTTGCAAAACAAAGCTTTCCGGTATCGCGCTTGAAGATAATTCGACCCGTTAGAGACTCAACATCACCTGTTGCGACATCGATTTCAAGGCCAATGTACTTTTCACGAACCTCTTTGAGTGATTTTGTGCGAGGTACAGAGACTGGATATGGCTCAACGTTGCGCTCCAATAAGGATGCGCGCTTTTCACGTCGAATGCGGAGCTGCTCAGGCAGATCCTCTTCCGTAGGTAAATTCTCTGTACTCATAGGTCGTGAAGTCTACCGACTCATGCATTTCGTTCGTGAATTAGGCGAAGCCCAATCAGAGTCAAATCAGGCTCATGATGGTCGATAGTTTCTGAAACTCCGATAATTAATGGCGCTAATCCGCCTGTGGCAATGACAGTTGGCTTTGCTGAATAACTTTCTAACAGCTCGGCGGTAATGCGATCTACTAATCCATCAACCTGACCGGCAAATCCATAAATTGTTCCTGATTGCAGCGCCTCGACTGTGTTCTTACCAATGACATTCTTTGGCTTAATCAACTCAACCTTGCGAAGTTGGGCTGCACGTGAAGCGAGTGCATCAACAGAGATTTCAATGCCGGGTGCAAGTGCTCCACCTAAAAACTCTCCCTTTGGTGAAACGACATCGAGGTTTGTAGATGTTCCAAAGTCAACAACAATTGCTGGACCGCCAAAGAGAGTGTGAGCGGCCAAGGTGTTAACGATGCGATCAGCACCGATCTCCTTTGGGTTATCTACTAAAAGTGGAACACCTGTTTTGATGCCTGGCTCAACAATTGTGACTCGGACATCTGAAAAGTAATCAGCAATCATTGTGCGAAGTTCGCGCAAAGTTGCAGGGACTGTGGAACATACTGATAGTCCTGTTAAATTGTAATCCTCAACTAGTGCGCGGTACTGCAGCCATAGCTCATCAGCTGTGCTGCGAGGATCGGTCTTTACGCGCCAGGATCTCACCATTTCTTTGTCATCAAAGATTCCAAGTACGGTATTTGTGTTTCCGACGTCAACGGTTAATAACATCGTTATCTCCCCACCATTTGCATGTTGTCTATTAAGCGAACACCTTCCACCCAGCCAGCAATAATCGCTCTGCGACTTTCTGTGCCGTCATTGGCGGGTGAAAAATCCTTTTCATCAATAATTGTTGCGTAATCCTTTTCAAAACCTGGCTCAGTAGCAAGAGTTGAGTTAAGTACTTCTTGAGCTATTTCAACCGTTGGGGCTAGCTTTGCTGCAGCTAGTGCTCGATGAATAACCAACGCAATCTCTCGACCGCGCTCACTTAATCGAATATTGCGTGAAGACATCGCTAAACCATCAAACTCCCGCACAGTGGGGACCGCGACAATCTCTACCTTGCTTTTCATGGCTTTGATAATTGTTAGTTGCTGGAAATCCTTTTCGCCAAATACGGCTTTATCTGGCTTTGCAATTGCAAATAGACGATCCACAACAGTTACAACACCATCAAAGTGACCTGGACGAGATGCACCTTCAAACAACTTTCCTAGCGGACCTGCACTCAGTGTCTTAAAACCTTCTGGATACAGATCTTCATACTCCGGAAACCAAACCTCATTCGCGCCAGCAATAGTTGCAATTTCGATATCTCGTTCTGGCGTGCGGGGATACTTTTCTAAATCCTCTTTGTTTTCAAACTGAAGTGGATTAACAAAAATACTGACAATGACATCTTTATCTAATGTGCGCGCACGTTTAATCAACGCTTGGTGGCCTTTATGCAAGGCGCCCATAGTTGGCACTAATACAGTCATTTCAGTGGCTCCAGTCCTTTCAGGTACCGGGCAAGATGTTTCAAAGTTTACCTCTAAGCGGGCAATTGCTCCAAAAGTTCTTTAATTGGTCCATGTGTAAGCAGGATTGCATCTGGCTCAATCTCAAACCATGGTTCTAGAACAAAACGACGCTCATGCGCGCGAGGATGAGGAAGCTGCAACTCATCGGCTTTACTCAACAAACCACCGTACTGAACAAGATCTAAATCAATCGTTCGCGGCCCCCAATGCACAACCCTTTCGCGACCAAGGCTTTTTTCAATTCCATGCAACAGCCGGAAGCTCGCTATCGATTATGCACACAGCATTTAAATAATCAGGTTGTTCTGGACCACCTACAGGTGATGTTGAGTAGTAACTTGAAACTTTCTGTACATCTGTTGCTTCGCGCAATAAGGCAACTGCTAAGTCTAGATTCTCTAGTGGGTTACCGATGTTGGCCCCGAGAGCAATTACAGCTTTCATCGAACCCGTGTAACGACCACAGCTATATCTTTTAATTGTGCAGCAACGGGAGCTTGTGGTTTATGAACTGTCACGGAAACTTGCTGCACCTTTAAATGTTGATTCAAAACCCTTTCAGCGATTCTTCCTGCTAACTTCTCTATCAAGTTAACTGGATTACTTGTGATCTCTTCAACGACTAAATCTGTGATCTCTGCATAATTGACTGTGTCTTCTATTGCATCTGAAAGCGAAGGTGCGGTGAGATCGATATTGAGAGTTAGATCAACAAAAAAATCCTGCCCATCTTTTCTTTCATGATCAAAGACTCCGTGATACCCGAAGCCATGAATTCCAGTCAAAATGATTTGATCCTTCATGAACTGAGTACCTCCTTGTGTGGCTTCACACTATGAACTCTAACCGCCCACACACCAGTTGTGGCAAGCCGTTTTGTTAAATCAATTGTGGCCTGTTCTCGTTCATCTGGAGTTTCTCCACCTAAAAACCTCTTGCGAGATGCGCCGACTAAAACTGGGTATCCCAATTCAACAAAGCGATCGATTGCATCAATAATTGCCCAGTTGTGTGCAGCATCCTTTGCAAAGCCAAGACCTGGATCGATAATCAACTTATCTTTGTGAATTCCCGCATCTAGTGCTGCATCAATACGCTCATTGAGTTCTGCAATCACATCATTTACAACATCACTATAAATAGCCTTGGAATTCATATCTTTTGACTGTCCCCGCCAATGCATCGCAATGTAAGGAACCTGTAGACGAGCTGCACTCTGTAACATCGCATCATCGGCTAATCCCCCGCTGACATCATTAATGATTGATGCACCCGCTTTAATCGCCGCCTCTGCCGTGCTTGCTCTCATAGTGTCAATGCTGATTTTGGCGCCATGTTTAGCTAACTCAGTGATGACAGGA
>JBEANK010000098.1:0-3884 GCA_041165485.1 Actinomycetota bacterium
CCAACTCAGGGTGGGCTTTGGGTAACTGGAGATTCTGTAATTTTAGGAATTCGATTTGAATTAGATGCTCGCGAAAACATTGGATTGATCAATGCGCGAGTTGGTCGTCAAGCACCTGAATTACTTGAAGTTATTAAAAACGATAAAGCCAACATGATTGGCTCTACCATAATTATGAATCTTGGAAACAACAATCGCCTCACGGAAGATCAGGTCGCTGCAATCTTTGCTGAAGTTAAAGATCAACCACGAATTATTGTGGTCAACACCGCAGTACCTCGTGGGTGGAGAGATGAAAACAATGCGTTAATCGCGCAATATGCCGCCCAATACGGCGCACGATTAATTGATTGGGCAACAATTTCAGCTGGCCACCCCGAGTACTTTGGCCCCGATGGAGTGCACCTAGTTCCTGCAGGTGTTCGAGCGTATGTAAATGCGATCTCAGCAGAACTTTCAGTTACAACTGAAATAACAACTGAGCAATAAAAAATCCCCCACCGTTAGGTGAGGGATTTTTTAGTTAGAGTTGTTTTTACTTAAACTCTCCTGGAATTCCAAAGACTGTTGCTGATGCAGTTTGTCCATCTGAGTAAACAGATGAAACACGGAACTGAGTCCATCCTGAATCACTAGCCTTTGTAACATTCTGAGTAAGTTGATCAGCTGGAACTGTTGCAATTACTGTCCACTCGCCTGCGCCGTTTGCACGGATTTCAACGTTATAGCCAGTTAATCCCTCAACTGCTGTAGGTGCTACCCAGCGAAGTTTCAAACCATCTTCGCTCTTGAGTGCAACAAACTTTGTAGGTGCTTCAACCGCTGTAACTGTTGCGGTTGGCTCTTCGCTCTCTGATGGTGTTGCAGAGGCAGATGGTTCTGCACTTTGTGACATTGAAGGCGCAGGTGCGGCATCATCGCTGTCCTTATCTGAAGACTGTGACCATACGATCGCTGCAAGAATTGCAATTCCGATTACAACAAACCACGCGGTGCGTGTAGATGTTGATTGCTTTGGTGCAGCAACCGGCTTAGCTGGCGCTGGAGCAGGTGCAGCAACTGGACGAGCAACCGCCGCAGCTGGTGCAGAAGTAACTGCAACCGCAGCCTTCTTTACAACGCGCTTTGCAGGTGCCTTCTTTGCGACCTTCTTCTTTGCAGCGGACTTCTTAGCAACCGCTTTCTTTGCGGTCTTCTTAACCGCAGACTTCTTTGCTGTCTTCTTCGCTACAGCTTTCTTAGCAACAGCCTTTTTTGCGGTCTTCTTCTTCGCTACAGCTTTTTTAGCGACAGGCTTTCGTGCAGCTGTCTTCTTAGCTGGTGACTTTTTCTTAGCAGCGCTCTTCTTAGCTGCCTTCTTTGCGGTCTTCTTAACGGCCACGTGGAACTCCTTGGGTTGCGGTACGCACGTTGTTAACGCACTTGTATGGGTTAAGGCTACCCCAGGCTCGCGAGCATTTGGATGACATGGGGTGCGATAGCGCGAAGTGATTTTCCGCGGTGACTCATCAAATCCTTTTCCTGCGCGCTCATTTGTGCGGAGGAAATACTCAAGCCCCGTGGCTGAAAAATTGGGTCATACCCAAATCCATTCTCACCGACCGGCGCGTGGAGGATGTGCCCCTCAAACCGTCCCTCTGCAACCTGGTAGCGGCCATCGGGTAAAACCAATGAAGCCACACACATGAAATGTGCTGTTCGCTTCTCATCGGGAACATCTGCAAGCTGGTGCAAAACCTTTTCGAGATTGGCGCGATCATCTCCGTGAGTACCGGCCCACCGTGCAGAAAAAATCCCAGGATCTCCATTTAATGCATCAACACAAAGCCCTGAATCATCAGCGATCGCAGGTAAGCCGGTTGCTTCGCAGGTATAACGCGCCTTGAGTAAAGAGTTCTCCTCAAAAGTAGATCCTGTCTCATCAACATCAACAAGATGTGGAAATTGATCCACACCAATTAATTCGATCTGACCCGGAGCAAGCTCTTCCAGGATTCTTCGAAACTCTGTGATCTTTCCTTGATTGCGAGTTGCTAAAACAAGTTTGTGGGACATTACTTAGCAAGCACATCTTTCTGTAGCTGACTGAGTGTTGAACATCCAGCAACAGCTAGATCAAGAAGTTGGTTTAGTAGGTCACGATCAAATGGTTCACCTTCTGCGGTTCCCTGGACTTCAATGAAGCGACCATCCCCTGAAACGACAACATTCATATCTGTGCCTGCACGGACATCCTCTTCGTAACAAAGATCTAGCATGGGAACACCATCGATGATTCCAACGCTAATCGCGGCAACTGAATCATTGAGTGGCTGTGCACTCTCCTTGATGTGGCCTTGTGATTTTGCCCAAGCAATCGCATCAGCCAGAGCCACATAAGCACCTGTAATTGCTGCGGTACGTGTTCCGCCATCGGCCTGAAGAACATCGCAATCGATAACAATTGTGTTCTCGCCGAGTTCCTTCATATTTACTACGGCGCGCAGTGAACGACCTACCAATCGTGAAATCTCTTGTGTGCGACCGCCTAATTTTCCTTTCACGCTTTCACGATCGGAACGTGTATGAGTTGCGCGAGGAAGCATTGAATACTCTGATGTAACCCAGCCATTTCCGGTGTCCTTTAACCAACGAGGAACACCAGGTGTAAATGAGGCAACACAGAGAACGCGGGTTTTACCGAACTCAACTAACACCGAGCCTTCTGCATGATCTAGCCAGCTACGAGTGAACTTAATTTCGCGTAGATCTTTCTCAGAACGTCCATCATTGCGTGGCATGTGTGCTCCTCTTATATGAGTTGTTTTGAAGACGGTTATAGAACTTGGTGTTCGACTTTAGTTACCTCTGGACCTAGAAAACGTCGAGCTAAGGTTTCAAACGCCTTTGCATCACCGGTTGCTAAGAATCTATGTGTTGCTGGTGTTGAGCTGTGTGCTCTTAATGAACCATTTTCAACAAGTGTTCGATACAAATCTTTAGCGGTTTCTTCAGCGCTAGAAACCAAGGTCACACCCTCACCCATGACATAGGAAATAACACCTGTTAGTAATGGATAGTGGGTGCATCCAAGAACCAAGGTATCGACCTTGGCATCCATTACTGGCGCTAGGTAATCTCGCGCAATCTTTGTTATCTCTGGGCCTGAAGTTTCGCCACGTTCTACATACTCAACAAACAATGGGCAGGCAATCGATGTAATTTTCAATTGTGGGGCCGCTGCAAATGCATCCAAGTAAGCTTGCGAATCAATAGTTGCTCTTGTTCCAATTACTCCCACATTTCCACTTCGAGTAGCAGCAACTGCTCGACGGACCGCTGGTTGAATTACTTCGATGACCGGAACTGAATAACGCTCACGCGCATCACGAAGCATTGCAGCTGATGCTGTGTTGCATGCAATGACAATTGCCTTGACGCCTTGATCAACTAGGTAATCCATTGTTTCTAAGGCAAACTCACGAACCTCTGCAAGTGGGCGTGGTCCATAGGGACCACGTGCTGTATCACCTATATAAAGAGTGGATTCATTAGGAAGTTGATCTAGGATTGCACGTGCAACGGTCAATCCGCCTACACCTGAATCAAAGATTCCAATTGGGGCATCACTCACAGGGCTAGCCTACCTTGCACTTATGGTTTAACTGGTTGCCTAACTATTGAGATTCATCCATCAGCGCATCGATCAAACTCTCTTGCAGCCAGCCTAGCCAGCTGTAAACAGCGTAAACGCCTCGCATTGGATCATCCGGCGCCAAGAGCTCTAACTCTTGATGTGTATTTTCTTCAACCTTTAAACGAACTCCCAATGCAAGTCGCACATCATTCATCGCACCAAGCCAAGCATTTGCTGAATCATGATCTAACTCAATAACTCCATCAAC
>JBEANK010000099.1:0-3826 GCA_041165485.1 Actinomycetota bacterium
GTGGGCTTTACCCAAACGAACCGCATCAAGTGCAGCGGTGACATTTGCGTAAGGCATAAGGCGATCATTTGAAGAGGTGATCTTTTTAAGAGCCGCCTCAGTAAATGTTCCCTTGGGACCGAGATAGGCGTATGTACTCACTTGCTAATGATACCCGAGTACCGACCTCGCATATGACGGGTTATTTGTGATCAATACATCAACACCGTTGTTGGCGCAAAAGCGCATATCCTCAGCATCATCAACGGTCCATACAAAGAGATTGCGTGGATCTTCTAATAAATGAGCTCTTTTCCGAAGGGCGGAAATACCAGGACCTATATTTGCCGCAGAGGTAAATCTGCGCATAGCAAAACTATATGTGTCATGTAGTAACGCAACAGTGCTTTGCTTTGGCGAAATCATTCGTACCTTTTCAAGTGCGAGCCAAGAAAAAGACATGATGTGAATATCTGCCACCGGTTTTTCTTCAGCTAATAGCTGGAGGACTTTTCTTTCAACCATACTTCCTGTTGGCACGGGATGTTTTGTTTCAATCGCTAACTCTTTCTTATTGTCACGAGCAAGAATCAACAACTCCTCTAATGTCATAGCTTCTGGATAGTAATCTTTAATCTCTGACAAGGTTGAGTCAGCAATACGTGTTGTGCTGCCTGCAACTCTTTTCATATCCGGGTCATGCCATAGAAGTAATTGATTATCTTTCGTAATTCGAACATCGCATTCAAAACCATCGGCACCATCATCAATCGCCGCTTTGTATGCAGTCATCGTTAACTCAGGGTGGTGCATCGAGGATCCGCGGTGGGCGTAAATCTTCACCTTTGAAGGTTACACCGATACTCTTAGCGCCATGAGCGCACACTTCTTTGAAACAGCTGCGCGCTCGGCTATTGGGTTGGTGCGCCAAGGAAATGAAGATTCGGGTTTTGTCTCTGCGCAATTAATCGCTGTCGCCGATGGAATGGGTGGCCATGCCGCAGGTGAGGTCGCGTCTCGTATCGCAGTAGAGGTTTTACAAGCCCTGTCACCAACTCTGATCTCACCGGATATTGATGAGGATTCGATTGAAGATTTATTGATGCACTCACTTCACAGTATTGATCGCGAAATCTCCATTGTTACTGAGGAAGAAATTGAAAAACGTGGCATGGGAACAACTCTGACCGCTTTATTAATCCGTGAGAAATATGTTTCCTTGCTGCATGTTGGCGATTCCCGGTGTTATCGCCTTCGAGGAAACACACTGGAACAACTCAGCAATGACCACACAGTAATTCAAGAATTGCTCGATCAAGGTGCGATCTCGTTGTCAGAGGCTGCAGAACACCCACAGCGTTCTATGTTGACTCAAGCCCTTCGTGGTGATGGTGATGTAACACCTGTTTTGCAGATGTATGAGATTAAAAAGGGTGACCGTTACTTGCTCTGTTCCGATGGTTTATCAGGGGTTTTAACGGAAAAAGAGATCAAGGTTGGCTTAAAGAAATCTGATAAAGATGAGGCTGTTAAATTTTTAATTGATGCAACATATGTCAATGGTGCACCTGATAATGTCACCGTACTTATTGCAGATATTTCCGATACACCAATAACAACACCATCACTGTTAGGAGCAGCTCATGATTAATTCGCTGCTTGGTGACCGCTACAAAATTGGCGAGATGATCGGCACCGGCGGTATGGCTGATGTATATGTTGCTGAAGACACCCGCCTTGCCCGACAGGTTGCAGTCAAAGTATTGCGCAGCGATTTAGCACGTGATCCATCCTTTGTTGCCCGTTTTCGCAAAGAGGCGCTGGCGGCGGCAGCTTTAAATCACCCAGGAATTGTTGCGGTGTACGACTCTGGTGAAGAGCCTGCGCCATACATTGTTATGGAGTTAATTTCAGGACACACGCTACGCGAGTTAATTCATAGAGGTGAACGTGTTCCATTAAAACGAGCACTTGAAATTGGTGAGGGAATTCTTGCCGCACTTGAATACTCACACCAGAGTGGAATTGTTCACCGTGATATCAAACCTGCAAACATCATGATTACCGATAATGGTGATGTAAAGGTGATGGATTTTGGTATTGCTCGTGCGCTTGCTGATTTAGGTGCAACCCTGACAAGTACATGGAATGTTGTTGGAACGGCGCAGTACCTTTCACCGGAACAAGCATTAGGTGAGGTTGCAGATTTACGAAGTGATATTTACTCAACTGGATGTTTGTTATACGAGGTGCTGACTGGAAAGCCACCGTTTACAGGCGAAACGCCGGTTTCCATCGCATACCAACATGTTTCGGGTGTATTGGCTCTACCAAGTTCAATTGTTCCTGGACTTCCAGCGGGTATTGACACCTTACTAACTGTTGCATTGGCGAAAAATCCTGATGATCGCTATCAATCAGCGGGCTTAATGTTGGATGATCTTTACAAGGTACAAGCGGGTCAGGTTGTAACAACAAAGATTGCAAAACAGCCTGTATCCCGTCGCAAGGTATTAATCGGTGCGATTAGTGGAGTCGCTGCCCTTGGACTACTTGTTGGTGGGCTCTTTCTTACCCGCCCAGATGCAGATACCTCAAACCTGCCTCAACTACCTAATGTTGTTGGTTTAACTCAAGCTGAAGCAACTGCGTTACTTAGTGATTACGTTGTAACAGTTACTCGCGCACATGATGGACGAATTCCCAAAGATCGTGTCGCCAGCCAAGTCCCACTAGCGACTACACGTGCACAAAAAGGTTCTGGAGTTGTTTTAACTATTTCAGATGGACCCGGGGACTCTGTTGTTCCTATTGATTTGGTAGGAATGTCTTTAATAGATGCGCGTGGTGCTTTAGCTTCAGTTGGTTTGTTGATCTCTTCAACTGAAGCTGTTCCATCTGATGAACCACAAGGAACTGTTTTGAAGGTAACTCCAGAACCTGGTTCAACAATTACCGCGGGTAGTGGTGTTGTTTTACAAATCGCTAGTGGAGAAGTAACTGTTCCATCATTGATTGGAACAGAAGCGTTGCAAGCTAAAACTATTCTGGTTCAAGAAGGTTTCTTAGTTCGCGAGGTTGAGGGTTATGATGCAAATCAACCTATTGGTGTTGTTATTCGCCAAGCACCAGATGGTGGAACAACTCAAACCATTGGTAAATCAGTAACAATTACAATTAATAAAACGCCGTAACTTAACGCGAAACTACTGGAGATAATCCAACTGCGCGATCGCGAGCGCCTTTATCTCCACACATCACCAACCAGTTAGCAAGCATGTGATGTCCATGTTCTGTAAGAACAGACTCTGGATGAAACTGCACACCTTGAATTGGAAGTGTGGTGTGCTCCATCGACATTACTAAACCTGAATCAGTGGCGCCGGTGATGTGCAATGTGTTTGGTACGGAATCCTTTTCAACACATAAAGAGTGATAGCGAGTTGCAGTAAAGGGTGATGGAATATCTGCCAACACACCTTCTTGTTTGTGATACACAAGAGATGTCTTTCCGTGTAAAAGTTCTGGTGCGCGAGAAACCGTTGCGCCAAATGCAACACCGATTGCTTGATGACCTAAACAAACACCAAACAATGGAATTGAATGCTCTGCGCAGTACTTGATCATCTCAACCGAGACACCTGCTTTTTCCGGAGTTCCAGGTCCTGGAGAGATAAGGACTCCGTCGTAATTGGCAGCTTCAGCTGCTGCCACCGCATCATTTCGAACGACGGTGCACTCTGCGCCTAACTGCTGCAGGTACTGCACCAAGTTAAAGACAAAGGAGTCGTAATTATCGATCACGAGAATCTTGGCGGCCATAGGAGCATTGTGTCTCATGGTGTAT
>JBEANK010000100.1:0-4266 GCA_041165485.1 Actinomycetota bacterium
TGAGCGTGTTGAGAATCTTTTGACCGATGATGAAATCGCAAAGCAGTGGGAATACAACGTAGTTGACCCTCACACGCCTAAACTTTCAGCACCGATAATTACAGAAGCAGACCTCACAGAAGAAAATCAAGAGGATGGAGATGACAAGTGAGCCGAGAGCAGATCACCTCTGCAAAACGCATCGTCATCAAGATCGGCTCCTCCTCTCTTACCGGTAAAGCCGGATCTGCACTCGATGCAGCTGCCGTAGACAAACTTGTTGATGTCGTAGCCGCCTGCAAGAAACGTGGTGCTGAAGTCGTCGTTGTTTCTTCAGGTGCAATTGCTGCAGGGCTTGCGCCACTTGGATTAAAAACCCGACCAAAGGATCTAGCTACTCAGCAGGCTGCTGCATCGGTGGGTCAAGGATTACTAGTTGCTCAATACACCCAAAGTTTTGCTCGTCATTTAATTACCGCTTCACAGGTATTGCTAACAACAGAGGATGTTGTTCGTCGTTCTCATTACCAAAATGCGCAACGAACTCTGTACAAATTACTTCAACTAGGTGTTGTTCCAATCATTAATGAAAATGACACTGTTGGAACTCAAGAGATTCGCTTTGGTGACAATGATCGATTAGCAGCGTTAGTTTCACTTTTGATCGGTGCTGATCTTTTAGTTCTTGTTTCTGATATCGATGCACTATATGACGCGCCTCCAACTCAAGCAGGAGCTCAAAGAATTCATGAGGTTTCATCGATTGCTGAAATCGAAGGTGTAACTCTAGGTGGTGCGGGCTCTGCTGGCGTTGGAAGCGGGGGAATGGTTACTAAGGTCGAAGCGGCACGCATCGCAACCTCAGCTGGTATTCCAATGTTGCTAACTTCTTTAGGGGATTCGGATAAATCACTTGCCGGAGAAAAGCTCGGAACCCACTTTCATGCACAAGCGAGTAAGACAACCTCACGTTTATTGTGGTTAGCACACGCCACCAAGTCGCAAGGAAAGTTGATTCTCGACAAAGGTGCGGTCACAGCGATTCTTGAAAGAGGGGTTTCATTGTTACCTGCAGGAGTCACCGGTGTTCAGGGAGAGTTCATTGCAGGCGATGCTGTAGAACTTGTTGGTCCAGATGGTGTGGTAATTGCACGTGGGCTTGTTGCATTTGATTCAGAGGATCTGCCACAGATGTTGGGTAGATCAACAAAAGAACTCGCTGCCTCCTTAGGTGCCGAGTATGAGCGAGAACTAGTCCACAGAGATGATTTGGTGTTGATTTAAATGAGCGCACAACAATTAATTTCTGACCTTGCAGATTCTGCACGCATTGCGGGAAGAACTTTGAGTGTTTCCACTGGGTCACAGCGTAAAGCGGCGCTGAACGTAATTGCAGATGCGATTGAAGCTAGAAGTGCAGAAATCCTTGCTGCAAATGAAAAAGACATGGAAGCAGGACGCGCAGCTGGATTGAACTCTTCACTGCTTGATCGTCTCTTGCTGACCTCAGATCGAATTAGAGGTATTGCTGGAGGAGCACGACAAGTGAGCCAACTTCCAGATCCACTTGGAAATACATTGCGTAAATCAACCCTGCCAAATGGCATCGAGTTAGAACAGATTTCAGTACCTTTCGGAGTAATCGGCATGGTGTACGAGGCACGTCCCAATGTCACTGTGGATGCAGCGGTGATTTTGTTGATGTCCGGAAATGCCGCATTACTTCGTGGCTCATCAAGTGCGGCTCATAGCAATGAAATTCTGGTGCGGGTCATGCGTGATGCTTTAGCGACAACTTCAATTTCGCCAAATGTAATTCAACTTGTTCCATCCGAGGATCGCGAAACAGTTAAAGCTCTTCTGAACGCTCGCGGAAAGGTGGATCTTGTAATTCCGCGTGGAAGTGCAGCGCTTATTCGAATGGTTGTCGATGAGTCATCGGTTCCAACAATCGAAACAGGCGCAGGTGTCTGCCACGTGTACATTGATGAATTTGCCGATCTCAATAAAGCTGTCCCAATCATTATTAACTCAAAGGTTCAGCGACCAAGTGTGTGCAATGCTGCCGAGACATTGTTGGTGCATTCAGCAATAGCCGATTCATTTATGCCAACAGCACTTAAAGCCCTTCATGAAGCTGGGGTGATTGTGCACTGTGATAGCACCAGCTTGGCAATTGCACGAAAGATTGGAGTCCCTGCAACTGAGGCGAATGAGGAAAACTTCTGCACCGAGTATGGAACTCTCGAGATGAATGTGGCTGTTGTTGATTCAGTTGAAGCCGCTAGTGCACATATTGCTAAGTACGGAACCCAGCACACCGAGGCGATAATTTCTGAAAATAAAGATGTGGTGAAGAGATTCATTGCTCTGGCCGATTGCGCAGCGGTAATGGTCAATACATCTACACGATTTACAGATGGTGAGCAGATGGGGTTTGGGGCTGAAATCGGTATCTCAAATCAAAAATTGCATGCCCGAGGTCCAATGGGGCTAGAGGCTATGACAACGACTACTTGGATCGTTACCGGAAATGGGCAAATTCGCAGTTAGCGCTGAATTTAATTAGACTTGCGCCCATGAGTAGCCTTTCCCGCGATGATGTCGCCAAACTTGCTGGCCTAGCCCGCATCGAAATGAGCGAGGAAGAGTTAGTCAATCTTTCTAATGAGTTCACAGTAATTTTGGATGCCGTCGCTCGTGTGCAGGAAGTTGCGGGAGCAGGTGTAGAACCAACCTCGCACCCGCTGCCATTACGAAATGTATTTCGTGCAGATGTTGTTGTCCCAAGTCTTACCCCTGAGGAAGCACTCTCTGGTGCACCCGCTCAAGAGGAACAACGTTTCCGCGTTCCTCAAATTCTGGGTGAAGAATGATTCGTAACTCAGCATCCGAGATGGCGGCAAAACTTGCCGCCGGAGAAACTACTTCGGTGGCTTTAACTCAAGCACACCTTGATCGCATCACCGCGGTTGATACAGATGTTCACGCATTCTTATATGTAGACACTGAAGGTGCGTTGGCGCAAGCTGCAGCGGTAGATGCAAAGCGCGCAAAGGGTGAAAAATTGTCACCACTTGCAGGCGTTCCACTTGCGCTCAAGGATGTTATGGCGCAAAAGGGAGTCCCAACTACCTGTGGGTCAAAGATTCTTGAGGGTTGGCGTCCACCATATGACTCAACTGTTGTTGCAAATTTGAAGAAAAATGATGTTGTTATTTTAGGCAAGACAAATATGGATGAGTTTGCAATGGGCTCATCGACAGAAAACTCTGCATATGGTCCAACACATAACCCTTGGGATTTAACTCGTATTCCTGGCGGATCCGGTGGCGGTTCATCTGCAGCACTCGCCGCATTTGAGGCTCCACTCGCGATTGGAACTGATACCGGTGGTTCAATTCGCCAACCTGCGGCGGTCACGGGAACAGTAGGAGTTAAACCTACTTACGGTGGTGTTTCTCGTTTTGGTTTGGTTGCCTTTTCATCCTCTCTAGATCAAGCAGGGCCATGTGCGCGAACTGTTTTGGATACCGCGTTATTGCACGAGGTAATAGCTGGACATGATCCAAAGGATGCGACAAGTATTAATGCACCAGTCCCACAAGTAGTTGCAGCTGCTAAATCTGGCGATGTCAAAGGGATGAAGATCGGTGTGGTCAAGGAACTTAATGGCGATGGTTATCAGCCTGGAGTTCGCGCGCGATTTGAAGAGTCACTCGATTTATTAGCAAAGGCGGGCGCTGAGATTGTTGAAGTGTCAGCACCTAATTTTGAATATGCACTTGCGGCTTATTACTTAATCGCACCTTCAGAGTGCTCTTCTAACTTGGCGAATCTGTGATGAATTTGACCCGCGAAGTAGGTTTTGGCAAAGAGGTAAAGCGTCGCATTATTTTGGGTACGTACGCCTTGTCATCTGGTTACTACGATGCGTATTACGGCAGCGCTCAAAAGGTTCGCACCCTTATCACTCAAGATTTCACTAAGGCGTTTGAAAAGGCAGATGTATTGGTTTCACCAACCTGCCCAACAACAGCATTTAAAATCGGTGAGAAAGCAAATGATCCACTTGCTATGTATCTCAATGACATCGCGACGATTCCGGTAAACATGGCAGGAATCGGTGGAATGTCACTTCCATCAGGATTGGCAGATGAAGATGGTTTGCCTGTTGGTTTCCAGATTATGTCACCTGTAATGAAGGATGAGCGGATGTACTCAGTAGGTGCAGCACTTGAAGCTGCGCTTCTTACCAAGTGGGGCGCACCATTACTGGACAAGGCT
>JBEANK010000101.1:0-12502 GCA_041165485.1 Actinomycetota bacterium
GCTACGCTCTAAGGGCAAGATATCTACCTCAGATATTGAATCAACCTGCCAAGAGATTCGTCAGGCACTACTTGAATCCGATGTAGCACTTTCCGTTGTTGAAGATTTCATTGCCGATATACGTCAGAAATCTCTTGATGCCCTTCCAACCCTGCAATCAGGAACCAATCAAGCGAACGCAATTTTTGAGATCGTTAATGCAAGTTTGATTGAAATTCTTGGGGGACAGGCGCGCAGAGTTCGTTTTGCTAAAAATCCTCCAACAGTGATCATGCTTGCAGGTTTGCAAGGTGCTGGTAAGACAACCTTGGCCGGAAAGCTTGCGAAGTTTTACGCCGATCAAGGGAACACACCACTATTAGTTGCATCTGATTTACAACGCCCTAATGCGGTAACCCAACTGCAGGTAGTTGGTGAATCAGTCAATGTTCCCGTGTTTGCACCTGAACCCGGTAACGGCCAAGGAAATCCGGTAAAGGTTGCTAAAGACGGTATCGAGTTTGCAAAATCCAAGTTGTACAACATGGTTATCGTCGATACTGCAGGTCGCTTAGGTGTTGATGAAGATTTAATGAAGCAAGCATCTGATATCCGTGATGCAATTAATCCAGATGAGATTTTATTTGTAGTCGATGCGATGATCGGACAAGATGCCGTCAGAACATCACAAGCTTTTTTGGATGGCGTGGGCTTTGATGGAGTTGTACTGACAAAGCTAGATGGCGATGCACGCGGTGGCGCAGCGCTATCGATCGCTTCATTGACCAAGCGTCCAATCATGTTTGCTTCAACTGGTGAAAAACTTCACGAGTTCGACATCTTCTATCCAGAACGTATGGCATCTCGCATCTTGGGCCTTGGCGATGTAGCAACACTCGCCGAACAAGCCAAGAAAGCATTTGACACCGATACCTCTGCAAAACTTGAAGCTAAGTTTGCTAGCGGTGAGGATTTCACCTTGGAAGACTTCCTGGAACAACTTCAGGCGATGTCCAAGATGGGCAATATGTCTAAGCTGCTAGGAATGCTTCCAGGCGCGGGACAAATGAAGAAGCAGATTGAAAACTTTGATGAGGGCGAAATAGTTCGTACCAAAGCAATTGTTCAATCGATGACTCCAACAGAGCGACGCGATCCAAAGCTTCTCAATGGCTCTCGGCGTGCGCGCATTGCACTGGGTTCAGGTCGCAAGGTTTCAGATGTCAATAATCTGGTCGATCGATTTACCGCGGCGCAAAAGATGATGAAGCAGGTACGCAATGGTGGGATGCCAGCTGGTATGCCACCCGGAATGGGAATGCCAGCCATGCCGAAGGTCAATGCGCAGATCAATAAGAAGAAGAAGTCCAAATCTGGAAACCCCGCCAAGCGAGCGCAAGAAGAGGGTCAGTAGAGCTCGATTTCGCATCTGGGGGCTTAAATGGCAGAATTGGGAACCTGTTGAAGGGGCCCTCTACCCCCAGCAACATCCACAATTCGATAGTCATATGAATTGGTCGCGCACCCCGCTGCGGTCGATACGCATGACACACATTTACAGGAGTACAACTTTCTTGGCTACAAAAATTCGTTTAATGCGCATGGGCAAAATCCGCACACCATTTTTCCGCGTTGTAGTTACAGACTCACGCAAGGCACGCAATGGTCTTTCAATCGAAGAGATTGGCCGTTATGTACCAGGACAAGATCCATCAATCATCGAGATTAACTCAGAGCGCGCCCTGTATTGGCTCGGCGTTGGTGCACAACCATCTGAATCTGTAGAGGCTCTTCTCAAGGTGACTGGCGATTGGCAAAAGTTCAAGGGTCTTCCTGGAACTGAAGGAACTCTTAAGGTTGCAGCTCCAAAGCCAGGCAAGGTAGTTGCTTATGAAGCAGCGATGAAGGCAGCCGCGGCTGAGCCTGCAGAAGGTGCGACAACATTAAAGAAGAAGGCACAGGAGAAGTTGGCAGCTAAGGCAAATCCAGTTGCAGAGTCCGAGCCAGAAGCAAAGGAAGCTGTGGCAGAGGCTCCAGCCGAAGATGTGACTCCAGAAGTTGTGTCTGAAGTTGTAGAAACTCCTGCTGAGACTCCAACTGAAGAAGCGGCTGCAGAGTAATAATGATGGATGAAGCCCTAGAACATTTGGTCAAGGGAATCGTCGATAACCCTGATGATGTCGTAGTCGCTGAAAAGAGCGGACGTCGCGGGACAACTTTAGAGGTGCGTGTTAACCCTGAAGATATCGGCAAGGTCATTGGTCGTAATGGTCGTACTGCAAAGGCACTTCGTACCGTTGTAAGTGCGCTCGCAGGACGCACAGTTCGCGTCGATCTCATCGAGACCGACGAAGTTCGCTAACAATGCGTTTGCTCGTGGGGCGAATTGGTCGCGCTCACGGAATTCTTGGTGAGGCGACGATAGAGGTTCGTACAGATGAACCTGATCGTCGCTTTGCCATTGGTGCAACAGATTCCCATGGAGATTTAAAGATCATATCTGGGCGCGTTCACAACGGAATCTTGTTGCTTGGCTTTGAGGGAATTGCTGATCGAAATGGCATTGAAAAGCTACGTAACACAATGTTGTACGCCGATGTCGATATTAATGAGCCAAGCGATGTCGAAGATGAGTATCACGTACTTCAATTAATTGGTTGCCAAGCTATTCTGGAAAATGGGGATGTATTTGGCGAAGTAAGCGATGTCATCAACCTTCCAGGCCAAGATTTGTTAGCAATCAAGACAGCACATGGTGAGCAGTTAATTCCTTTTGTGCATCAATTAGTCCCAACGGTAGATATTGCAAATAAGAAGCTAGTCGTAATTCCGCCAGCCATTACAGGTGTTATGCAATGAGAATTGATGCGGTAACAATATTTCCCGACTACTTTGCACCATTAAAGTTGTCATTGCTCGGCAAGGCTCAGGAACAAGGATTAGTTGAGTTTGGTATCCATGATCTGCGTGGATTTTCAACAGATAACCACAACACAGTAGATGACACTCCTTATGGAGGGGGTGCCGGAATGGTGATGCTTCCAGAGGTGTGGGGTAAAGCATTAGATCCAATAATGACTCCACAAACGGACCTCATCATTTTGACCCCAGCCGGAAAGAGATTTGATCAACCAATGGCAGCGCGCTTTGCGAAGTCACAGCATCTGGTTTTTGCGTGTGGACGGTACGAGGGTATTGATGATCGTGTGCGCCAACATTACGAGTCAAAAAAATTCAGAGTCCACGAAGTTTCAATCGGAGATTATGTTTTGGGCGGGGGAGAAGTCGCATCTCTTGTAATGATTGAAGCGATTACACGACTAATTCCTGGTGTTTTAGGAAATCCTGAATCACTGGCAGAGGAATCACACAATGAAGAGGGCTATCTCGAGTATCCAAACTTCACTAAACCTTCTGTTTGGCGAGAGCTCGAAGTGCCCGCCATTTTGCTCAGCGGCAATCATGGCGAAATCGCTAAATGGCGTGCCGCCCAAGCTGCAGAGCGTGCAAAGAAGAATCTCTAGCCATCAAGTAGAGTTACACCATGTGCAGATTGCTAGCTTTTACATCTCTTGAGCGTAAGAGTTTTTATGATGTCGTTGGGGCAGATTTCGATAAATTTGTAGCTCTCTCCGCCGAACACAAAGATGGTTGGGGAATGGCCCACGATGGCAATATTCTCAAGAATCTCAAACCAGCCATTGAGAGCCCAGAGCTTAACCAATCCGCCTCATCTGTAATGACTGATGGAGCACTCCTTCACCTTCGCCTTGCCTCAAAGGGAATTACTATCAATATTGATAATAATCATCCCTTCACTCACGGTACGACAACATTTATGCACAACGGAACTATTCGCCCAGGAAATACCGCTGAACAGTTTATTGATGAGAAGTACAAGGGATTTATTCAGGGCACAACAGATAGCGAGCGTTGCTTCTACGCAGTTTTATCAGCGATTGATAAGCAAGGCTTAATTGAAGGTGTTCGCACCACGGTGAATTCGATTCGAGCTATAGCGGATTACACAGCCCTTAACATTATGGTGCAAACACCAGAGAGCTTAATTGCGGTCTGTGAGTTTAACGATGCTAATAAATCAGAATGGAGCTCAGAGGATCATTACGAGCTTCGCTTTACCAAGCGAGGAAATGACATCGTTGTTGCATCAACTGGATGGGGCAATTCGGATTGGAACCATCTAGATAACCATCAGATGCTCATAGTAGATCGTTCAACTTTAGAGTACTCAATTCAACCCCTATGAGTCGTACGTACACAGTCGAAACATACGGCTGCCAGATGAATGTTCATGACTCTGAAAGAATCGCTGGCTTGTTGGATGAAGCTGGTTTCACGCCTGTTGTCCCGGGGGAACAGGCAGATATCGTCGTTTTCAACACCTGCGCAGTTCGAGAAAATGCAGATAATAAGTTATATGGAAATCTAAGTTTTTTAGCACCAATAAAGAAGGCGAATCCCAAAATGCAGATCGCAGTTGGTGGCTGTCTTGCACAAAAGGATCAAGCAACAATTTTAAAGAAAGCACCATATGTGGATGTGGTTTTTGGTACTCATAACGTTGGATCGCTACCGGTACTTCTAGAGCGTGCGCGTGTAGAAGAAGAGTCACAGATTGAAATTCTTGAAGCGCTCGAACATTTTCCATCTACCCTTCCGGCCCGTCGATTATCAGCTTTCTCTTCTTGGGTTTCTGTTTCAGTAGGCTGCAATAACACATGTACTTTTTGCATCGTCCCAGCTTTGCGTGGAATCGAAAAAGATCGTAATGAGGCCGACATTTTGTCCGAGGTTAAAGCCCTGGTTGATCAAGGAGTTATTGAGATTACTTTGCTCGGGCAAAATGTAAATGCCTATGGTGTTGATTTTGGAGATCGTCGGGCTTTCGCCAAGTTGCTTCGCAAATGTGGCGAAATAGATGGACTAGAACGAGTTCGCTTTATGTCACCTCACCCACGCGACTTCACCGATGATGTAATTGAAGCTATGGCACAGACTCACAATGTTATGCCTCATCTACACATGCCTTTGCAATCAGGTTCAGATCGAATTTTGCAGCAGATGCGCCGCTCGTATCGCACCGATAGATATTTAGGGATTTTGGAACGCGTACGCACCGCGATTCCACGTGCGGCCATTACAACTGACATCATCGTCGGTTTTCCGGGTGAAGCAGAAGAGGATTTCCTGGCTACCTTGGATTTATGTTCCACTGCACGATTTACCGCAGCTTATACATATCAGTACTCAAAACGCCCTGGTACCCCTGCTGCAACTATGCCCGATCAAATTCCGGCAGAAGTTGTAGGTGAGCGTTATACCCGTTTACATAATCATCAACAGGCGATCTCGTTGTCTGTAAATCAAGAGGCTGTTGGTACAACACACAAAGTCTTAGTTGGAGATTACGAAGGTCGCCGGGATGAAGCACAAGAGCGTTTGACCGGGCGTAGTGAGGATTTCAGATTAGTTCACTTTGATAATAAATTTGTAGCCCGTCCGGGTGATGAGGTGGAGGTCAAGATATTTGAAGCTTCTGCACATTACTTAATCGGTGAGCCGCTTTCTGTTCGGGAGCGACCGCTACAGGAAAAAGCGATCTTGCGGTTCAACTTGCCAAAGAGATTAAGGCTGAGATTATCAACGCAGATTCAATGCAGCTCTATAGAGGCATGGACATCGGTACTGCAAAGGCAACTCTTGAAGAACGCCAGGGCATTCCACATCACATGATGGATCTACTTGATGTCACCGAAGATGCCAACGTTGCTTGGTATCAGGAAAATGCTCGTGCGGTGATCTCAGATATTCATTCCCGAGGTAAGGATGCAATCATTGTTGGTGGAACAGGGCTGTACATCAAAGCGATTTTGGATGAACTCAACTTCCCTGACACAGATCCTGTAGTGCGAGCAGAGTTAGAGCTGGAGTTTGCAACGAAGGGGATAGCACCATTATTTGAAAGACTGGAAAAATTGGACCCTGCTGCAGCACTTGCAATAGATAAAGCGAATTCTCGACGGGTAATCCGCGCATTAGAGGTTATCAAAATTACAGGTAAACAATTTACCGCAAATCTTCCACGTGAGGAGAGTTCCAGGTATCCACATGCCAAGCAGTTTGGATTAGTAATGGATCGGGACACCTTGTCCGAGCGAATCTCAGTGCGTGTTGAACGCATGTGGGAAAAGGGGTTAGTGCAGGAGGCTGAAAAATTGTTAGTCGCTGGAATAATGCGTGGAACAACAGCTCAACGAGCTTTGGGGTATGCGCAGGTAATCGCACAGATTGAAGGAAAGGTTTCTCAGGAGGAGGCGCAGGAAGAGACCAAACGTGCAACTCGCCAATATGCCCGTCGTCAAGAAACCTGGTTCTCACGTGATGAGCGCATTACATGGATCTCACCAACACAAAACGCCCTCGAGCGCATCCTTGAGTCGATAAACTAGTAACAATGATCGCAACCTATGGCCATGGTACCGAAAACGATTTTGTACTTGTTTTCGATCCTAATGATGAGCATTCCATTACTACGGCACAGACGGCGGCAATTTGTGACCGAGAATCAGGTATTGGTGCAGATGGTTTGATCCGCATGATCAAGCGAGATGGCAAATGGTTTATGGATTACCGAAATGCCGATGGTTCACTCGCTGAAATGTGTGGCAACGGTATTCGCGTTATGGCACGTTATCTTGTCGAACGCGGGCACCAACCAGAAGGAATTTTTGCAATTAATACTCGTGATGGTGTGAAGCATTTGCGAGTTCCGTTAACCGATGACATCTCGGTCAATATGGGACAAGTGACTGATGAGGGCGAGGCAATTACAGCAGCCACCAACGGGCATATTTGGAATGGGTACAACATTAGTGTCGGAAACCCTCACGCAGTTGTCTTTGTAGATGATATGGCTGAAATCGGTCCACTCAGCGAACCGCCAGTTGTTCGCCCACGGGATTCATACCCGGAGGGTGTCAATGTAGAGTTTGTAAATATTACCGATAGCAATTCAATTCAGATGCGGGTATTTGAACGAGGATCGGGCGAAACCCGTTCCTGCGGGACAGGAACATGTGCCGTCGCACTTGCGGCAACTCTTCACACCAAGGGAAAACTTCCCGCCACTTGGATTATTAATCCACCGGGCGGTCGTCTTGAGGTTTCAATCGATGGTCATTCAAATGCAACCCTGACTGGACCTGCCGTGCTCATTAGAGATGTTGATATCTCGAGGTTCCTTCTTGAGTAAGGATTTTGATTTAGAGTTTGAAAAATTGCTCAAGGAAAGTGCTCGAGTTGCAGCTGAATTTGATGCCAGCGAAGAAGATCAACACATTGATCAATCCCAAGAGTTATCAGAGCGTCATGCCCTTCGTCGCGTCCAAGGTTTTTCCACTGAGCTTCAAGATATTTCAGAGGCTGAATATCGCCAGCTTCAACTAGAACGAGTAGTTCTTGTTGGTGTTTGGACAGAAGGCACAATTAAAGATGCTGAAAACTCTTTAGCAGAACTCAAAGCGCTAGCAGAGACTGCAGGCTCTGAAGTCCTAGAAGGATTGATCCAGCGTAGAGATAAACCAGATCCAGCGACCTACATTGGTTCTGGAAAGGTTGTTGAACTTAAGCAAGTTGTAATATCTACCGGAGCTGACACAGTTGTGTGCGACGGCGAATTATCACCATCCCAACTTCGTCAGTTAGAAGATAAATTGAAGGTCAAGGTCGTCGATCGAACCGCTTTGATTTTAGATATCTTCGCCCAGCATGCAAAGAGCAAGGAAGGTAAGGCGCAGGTTGAGTTAGCTCAAATCGCATACTTACTTCCGCGTTTGCGTGGTTGGGGTGATTCATTATCACGTCAGGTTGGCGGTCGCGCAGCTGGTGGCGCAGGTATTGGTGGACGTGGCCCCGGTGAAACAAAGATCGAAACAGATCGCCGTCGTATTAGAGACAAGATGGCCAAACTGCGCCGCGAAATTGCTGAGATGAAGGTATCTCGTGACACTAAACGTCAAGAAAGACGCAGATTCAATATTCCTTCAGTAGCTATCGCAGGGTATACAAACGCTGGTAAATCCTCTTTGCTGAATAAATTAACGGATGCAGGCGTACTAGTAGAAAATGCACTTTTTGCCACTCTGGATCCAACTGTGCGAAAGACCCAAACCAGCGATGGAAGAATTTATACGCTAAGCGACACGGTAGGTTTTGTACGGCACTTGCCCCATCAGTTAATCGATGCATTCAAGTCAACCCTTGAAGAGGTTTCAGAATCAGATTTGATTGTGCATGTTGTAGATGGTTCTCATCCTGATCCTTTTGAACAGATTCGAGCTGTGCGTTTAGTCATTGATGAAATTGGTGGCAAAGATATTCCTGAGATCATTGCTATTAATAAGGTTGATATTGCAGACCCACATGTAATCATGGAGATTTTGCGGAAAGAGCCAAATAGCTACGCCTTTTCTGTAAGAACTGGTTTTGGAATCGACGGCTTGTTGCATGCAATTGAAAACTCTTTACCGCGACCTTCTGTAGAGATAAATGTTGTGATTCCTTATGACAGAGGAGATTTAGTGCATGCAATTCATGAACGGGGTGAGATTTTCACTGAGCAGTACGTCGCAGAGGGAACCTCAATTCATGCCCGTGTAGATGGTGGCCTATCGCAAAGAATAGAAAAAGCCCTGGGAATCGAAAAATCTCAGCAATGAGCGGGGAATAACCCCGACACGCCGAGCGTTATAGGGCTTGGAAGGCTTGAAGTGCGCCATGATGCGCCCGCAAGCACAATTTGAAGAGTTAATGTCGAGAGAGTAAAAGGTGGTGAGAGCAATGGCAACTGATTACGACACACCCAGAAAAACTGATGAGGAACTTCATGAGGAGTCTCTAGAAGAACTCAAGGCCAAGCGTGTTGATGCTCAATCCGGACAAATCGATGTTGATGATTCACCACATCACCCAGTTAGCTAAGGGTGAAGGGGCAAAAGCAGTTTGCAAAGAGTGCAATTAAGGTTGAAGCGCTTTAACTAAATCCGCTGCTGCATTACTTGTAACCAGCCAATAAGGTGTTGGATCTCGTGGATCGGAGATCTTTATTTTCAGGCCTTTGCTGGACCAAAATCGAATAGCTAAGTGTGCAGATGGATCGGCATCTCGAGTTCTAATAGTTTTCATTTCCGCAGGTGTCAAAGCGATTACATCGCCAATATAGGCGTGTTGGATTCGCGCGGCGCCAACTCGTAATTCATTTTCATTAACTTCAATTTTCAATTCAGTTTTAAAGTAGATAAAAACTACCCAGATACTCAGGATGCCTAAACTCACAAGAGCGGGTGTATTCCCTAGGGCTGCCCATATGGACATCACTACAGAGAGAACCAAAAAGTACACAAATGCTATTAGCCATAGTGGTGCACGAATGACCTCTTTGTATCTCACACCTTTTTCTGGCATGGGATTACCGTATCGGATATCGAAGGAGTAAAGTTGAGGTATGGCACGTATTCCAAGTACGACCGCACCTGAGGGGGCCCCGATTCCGGAGCGCCATCCTTTAGCTCCAGTTGCCGGAAGCAAAATCCCATCTCACTTTGGACATTGCTTTGGTTGTGGCGATTTGCATCCAACTGGATTGCATTTAGTTGCTTATGCAGGTACTGGTCTAGGTATAACCGCTGAATTCACCGTTACTGAAAATCATCAAGGTGCACCAGGTTTGGCTCATGGTGGACTTTTATCCTTGGCTTTTGATGAAGCATTAGGAAAGTTAATGTGGTTGCTGCGAGCACCTGCTGTAACCGGACGGTTGGAAACTGATTTCATCAAACCTGTTCCGATGGGATCCACCTTGCACATCACCGCAGAGATAACAGGACAGGTCAATCGCAAGGTGTACACATCTGCGATCGGCCGTCTGAATTCACCTGACGGAGAGATCGCGGTAAAGGCAGCTGCGCTATATGTTGTTGTGCCTATGGATCACTTTATGAATAACGCTCCCAAGGAGTATCTAGAACAGATCGCAAAATCTCCTGAACTCATGGCCTTTGTAGATCCGACCTTTGAGGTTAATCCGTAGGTATGAAAAATATCCAGGTACTAATTACCCGTCTTGACGAGTCGATTCCGCTTCCACGCTATGCAAAGGGAGGCGACGCCGGAGCAGATATTGTCACTCGCATAGATATCACCTTAAAGCCAGGAGAGAGAGCTCTAGTTCCAACTGGGATCTCAATTGCGTTGCCAGATGGTTACGCTGCTTTTGTGCATCCACGTTCAGGTTTAGCGATCAAACATGGCGTAACAATGGTGAATGCACCTGGAACTGTAGATGCGGGTTTTAGAGGCGAGCTTCAATGCATCATGATCAATCATGATCCACTTGAGTCAATCACCTTCAAAAAGGGGGACCGGATTGCACAGCTTGTCATTCAAAAGGTAGAACGAGCAGAGTTTATTGAAGTTGAGGAATTGCCAGGTTCTGGTCGTGGTACTGGTGGCTTTGGATCGACGGGACGCTCATGAGTCAACATAATGAGGATCGTGACAAGGTTGTCAACGCTTTAGGTGGCAAAAAAGGCCTTATTGATTCTGGTGTCCCCTCACTAATTTTTCTTATTGTCTTCAACATCTCAAAAGAGGTAAATACAGCTATTACTGCGGCGCTGAGCGTGTCATTGATTCTCGCGATCTTTAGATTGATCAAGAAGGAAACAATTCAGCACTCGGTTTCTGGCGTGATTGGCGTTTTGATTTGTGCCTACTTTGCAAATAAGAGTGGGAACGCTTCAGATTTCTACATTCCAAAGTTGCTCACAAATCTTGGTTACGGAACTGTTTATCTGATTGCAAATCTAGCTGGATGGCCAATATTAGGTGTCGTGTTAGGACCTTTGCTGGGCGAAAACTTTACCTGGCGCAATAATCCAGCGCGTAAACGGATGTACGTTAAAGCCAGTTGGATTTGGGTTGCGATGTTTTTTTCTCGTATCGCGGTCCAATACCCGATTTACAAAAGTGGAAATGTGAACCTGCTAGGAACTGTGAACTTAGCGATGGGGTATCCATTATTTTTTGCTGCGGCGTATGGAACCTGGTTAGTAATTAAATCCGGCCCACCTGCGGTTAAGGCAACAGATTAAGAGATAAAGCAGGATTTAATAAGCGCTTCAGCGTCGGATGATGCTACGAAGAGAAGTTCATCACCAGCAGCAAAGACATCATGAGCCTTTGCTGTAATAACTCTTCCATCTCGAACTATTGCAGCTAACGCAGCATTTTCAGGTAGTTCAATCTCTTCAACGGTCTTGCCGATACACGCAGATCCATCTGGAAGGGTGAGTTCAACTAGATTTGCTTGACCTTTTCTAAAGGAGAAGAGTCGAACAACATCACCAACGCTAACCGCTTCTTCTACAAGTGCGGCAATGATGCGTGGAGTTGATACAGCAACATCAACACCCCACGAGGAGTCAAAGAGCCACTCATTCTTTGGGTGATTGATGCGCGCAACAACACGTGGAACTCCGTATTCAGTCTTTCCCAGAAGGGAGGTAACAAGATTTGCTTTGTCATCACCCGTTGCAGCAACTAGGACTTGGCAGTTGTTCAGATGAGCATTATCAAGTGAGGTAATCTCACAAGCATCTGCCATGAGCCACTCTGCATCAGGGACACTTTCAAGTTTGAGCGCTTTTGGATCTTTGTCGATCAGTAGAACTTGATGCCCATTATCTAAAAGTTCGCGAGCGATAGCTCTTCCCACATTGCCTGCACCTGCGATTGCAATTCTCATGCACGTTCACCTTCCGGGGTACTTGCAAGAATTTCTTCAGTGCGTGCTAAATCGATATCAGAGACCATTACATGGATTAAATCACCCTGTTGCAAAACGGTGTGCTCATCAGGGATCAACCCTTCGCCAAGCCGTGTAATAAAAGCAACTCGAGCAGGTGTCAATTCATCGATCAAAAGTGTTGGACGTCCATACCAATCTTGGTGAGGATGGACTTCGCACAACTGAACCATTCCAGTCGCATCTCTCCACTCTGAGCGAGAACCTTCAGGAACAAGACGACGCAGGATTTGATCTGTTGCCCATAAGACAGTTGCAACTGTGGGGATACCTAAGCGCTGGTAGATCTCGGCACGGCCTGGATCATAAATTCGGGCGACAACATTTTGTACGCCGTAGGTTTCGCGCGCAACGCGTGCCGCCAAAATATTTGAGTTATCGCCATTACTTACCGCTGCAAAGGCATCCGCTTCCTGGATGCCAGCCTCAAGAAGTGTGTCTCGATCAAAGCCAACACCAGTAACTGTGCGTCCCTTGAAGTTTGGACCTAAACGACGAAATGCTTCGCGGGCCTGATCAATGACGGAAACTGTATGTCCGGCGGCTTCGAGCTCTGTGGCCAGTGATGATCCAACTCGACCGCAACCCATGATGACTACGTGCACAGGATGTAACTTACACCCATAAACTTCCTTCCAT
>JBEANK010000102.1:0-3633 GCA_041165485.1 Actinomycetota bacterium
GGAAAGGTTTCCTTCACCCACATCATCGCTTATGCAATGATCAAGGCTGTTCGTGCAATGCCAGAGATGAACGCATTCTTTGGCGAACTCGATGGCAAGCCAGCAATTGGAAAGCCAGAGCACATCAACCTTGGCGTCGCGATCGACTTGGCAAAGCCAGATGGTTCACGTCAACTTCTCGTTCCATCTGTGAAGGGTTGCGAAGATTTAGATTTCGGTCAGTTCTGGGCTGCGTATGAAGCAATCATCAAGAAGGCGCGCGCCGGATCATTAACTGTTGAGGATTTTGCCGGTACAACCATGTCGATCACCAACCCAGGAACAATTGGAACTGTTCACTCAGTACCTCGCCTGGTTCAGGGACAAGGCTTGATTCTTGGTGTGGGTGCGATGGATTACCCAGCTGAGTTCCAGGGAGCAAGTGAAGAAACCCTGGTAAACATGGCTGTTAGCAAGGTAATCACACTGACAAGTACCTATGACCACCGCATTATTCAAGGTGCGCAGTCAGGAGATTTTCTGCGTCGCATGCATGAGTACTTGTTAGGTGCCGAAGGTTTCTACGATGAAATTTTCTCAGCGCTTCGTATTCCATATGAGCCAATTCGCTGGGCGAGTGATTTTGCATTCACACGTGATGAAGAGATTAATAAGACAGCACGTGTTCAACAGTTAATTCAGGCGTACCGCACATTTGGACACTTGATGGCCGATGTGGATCCTCTTGAATACGTCCAGCGCTCACACCCAGATCTCGATGTTGTGACACATGGATTAACTCTGTGGGATCTCGATCGCGAGTTTGCAACTGGTGGTTTTGGCGGAAAGAAGTTCATGCCACTTCGCAAGATTCTTGGAATTCTTCGTGACTCATACTGTCGATCAGTTGGCGTTGAGTACATGTATATCCAGAATCCAGTTGAGCGAAAGTGGATTCAAGACAAGGTTGAAGTGGGCTACGCCAAACTTCCTCGTGAAGAGCAGCTTCGTGTATTGCGCAAACTCAACAGCGCAGAGTCATTTGAATCATTCCTTCACACAAAGTTTGTTGGACAAAAGCGCTTCTCTCTTGAAGGTGGCGAATCTGTAATTCCACTTCTTGATGCGGTTGTCTCTGCCGCCGCAGAGCAGGGGTTGGATGAGGTTTGCATCGGTATGCCTCACCGCGGACGTTTGAATGTGCTTGCAAATGTTGCTGGAAAATCTGCAGGACAGATCTTCCAGGAGTTTCAGGGACATTACGCCGAAAACCAGGTACAAGGCTCTGGCGATGTGAAATATCACTTGGGAACTTCAGGTGTCTTCACCTCTGAAACTGGTGCACAAACAAAGATTTATTTAGCCGCAAATCCATCACACCTTGAAGCTGTTAACCCAGTTCTTGAAGGAATCGTCCGCGCAAAGCAGGATCGCCTTAATGTGAAAAATGCTTACTCTGTAATGCCTATTTTGCTTCACGGAGATGCATCCTTTGCTGGTCAAGGTGTTAACGCTGAAGTTCTGCAGCTCTCACAACTTGCCGGTTACCGCACCGGCGGAACTGTTCACATCGTTATTAATAATCAGGTTGGTTTCACAACCTCACCACATGCATCACGCACTTCTCAGTACTCAACTGATTACGCGAAGATTATTCAGGCACCTGTGTTCCATGTAAATGGAGATGATCCTGAAGCTTGTGTTCGTGTAGCTCGCCTGGCTTTTGAATACCGCCAAGAGTTCAACAAGGATGTTGTCATCGACATGATTTGTTACCGCCGCCGCGGTCACAACGAAGGCGATGAGCCAAGCTTCACACAACCGCTGATGTACAAGTTAATTGATGCAAAGCGTTCAACACGTACTTTGTATACCGAGGCACTTGTGGGTCGTGGAGATATCACTCCTGAAGAGGCTGACGGAATTGCACGTGATTACCAAGAGCAGCTCGAATCCATCTTTGCTGCAGTCAACAACATTGAGCCAGAGCATGATGCTAACTTCAAGGCACCGGTTGCACCTGAAGCGGAAGCGATCAACACTGCGATCTCAGAAAATACTGCACATGAAATTGCTGCGACACAGCTTGCTGTTCCTGAAGGATTTACAGTTCATCCTAAGTTGACTCCACAGCTAGCAAAGCGTGTTGAATCACTTAACGATGCAACTATCGATTGGTCAACAGGTGAAATGTTGGCATTTGGATCATTGCTCCAAGAAGGTCACCCAATCCGCCTTGCGGGTCAAGATGCACGTCGTGGAACCTTCTCAAATCGTCACGCGGTTATTGTTGATAAGGAAAATGGAAATGAGTGGACACCGCTTCGCGCCCTTATCAAGGATGAGAACCAGTTCTTTGTAATTGACTCACTACTGAGCGAATATGCAGCGATGGGCTTTGAGTATGGATACAGCCTTGAACGTGAAGAGGCGCTAGTTCTGTGGGAAGGCCAGTTCGGCGACTTTGCCAATGGCGCTCAAACAGTTGTCGATGAGTTCATCTCCTCTGCATTGCAGAAGTGGGGCGAGCGTTCATCTGTAGTTCTTCTTCTTCCGCACGGATATGAAGGACAAGGACCAGATCACTCATCTGCACGTATTGAGCGTTACTTGCAGCTGTGCGCCGAGCAAAACATGACAGTTGCTCAGCCGGCAAGTCCAGCAAATTACTTCCACTTGCTTCGTTGGCACGTAAAGAATCCTGCCCGACGTCCACTGATTGTCTTTACACCTAAGTCAATGCTTCGCCTTAAGGCTGCAGCATCTGCACTCTCAGATTTCACAACTGGTCACTTCCGTCCAGTTATCGGTGATGATTCAGTTCAGAACGCATCACGTGTGATCTTCTGTTCAGGAAAGATTTATCACGACCTAGTTGCAGAGCGCACAAAGCTTGGCGAAACAGGAACTGCAATTGTTCGTGTTGAACTTTTGTACCCACTTCCAATTGATGAAATGGTTGCAGAAGCTAACAAGCATCCACATGCAAACTTGCTCTGGGTACAGGATGAACCTGCTAACCAAGGTCCTTGGTCACACATTGCCTTGCGTACATCTGATGCACATGGTGGACATGGGTTTGGTGCTCGCACATTACGTCGAATTTCTCGACGTGCAACAGCTTCTCCTGCAACTGGTAGCCATCACCTGCATGAGGATGAGCAAAAAGCATTATTGCTCGAAGCCTTTACTCGCTAGAAAAACTTATAAAAAAGCCCTCGTGAATGCGGGGGCTTTTTTATTTGCCTGTTCGGTTCTTGCGATATCGAAAGAGCACAACGCCAACAACCTCATTACCTGGAATCCATCCCCAGGTGCGTGAATCAGTACTTTCATCATTGTCGCCTTGAACCCAATAAATACCGCCATGAGATTTCTGCAACCGTTTTATTAAGAAAATACCTGGGCGTTCTTCCCGTTCTACAACGACTACCTTGCCCAGAATGCGATCTCCAACCAGTGGTGCGAGCCCGCCATCAAACCAAGAAACAAAAAGCCAGTCGCCATCCTTAAAGGTGGGGGCCATTGATGATCCTGAGACCTTGACTGTGCCAAATTTGCTCACGGGCGGTAGTCTCGCACTACTAAGTCAGTAAAACTACAAGGCCCAGTACTCGCCTTGAGTCGAGAAGGAGAGAAAATGTTTGCACCAAA
>JBEANK010000103.1:0-3626 GCA_041165485.1 Actinomycetota bacterium
AGGTCGCCGTCATTAAAGTTTCTGATTGTGCCTTCGATTGCTGCTAGAAAATCTTCAGCTGATCCGATGTCATTTACTGCAATTTGTGGTGTAGACAATTGTGCTCCGTAGGGATAGAAAGTAGTAGTTCCCGCTTTCGCGGCTGAAGGGCAAGAGTACGGTTTGCACGCTCATAAGGGCAAATCAGCGAACTATTTTGAGCGTAATCGCTACACTGAATTACGTTATGAAGAGATATCTTGAGCTTTTTGCCTTTCCGCAAGTAATCCGCCTGGGAATTAGCGCATTTCCCGCACGATTAGCCTACGGAATGATCGGCCTCGGTATCTTTTTCAAGGCGGAACAGGAAACAGGCTCTGTTGCTATCGCTGGTTTTGCGATCGGTCTGAATTCATTGGCTGGTTCACTCACAGCTGGTATTCGTGGCTCTGTAATGGATCGTTTTGGTCAGAAATGGCCTATCCGCATTTTGGTGCCGATGTACTCCGGCTTAATTCTGTTGCTGAACACAATGGAGACTAGACAATCCATTTTGATCACAGCTTTCATCTTGGGAATTACCGCTCCCCCAATTAACCTTTCTGTTCGACCATTATGGAAAGACATTGTTCCTGATTCATACCTGCGTACAGCGTATGCATTTGATTCTTCAATGATGAGCACGACATCGGTCATTGGCCCAGTTGTCATCACCGCGCTATCACTTTCATCACTACCTTTTTTAGGTTTAGGAACAACTGCAGCGCTGATGTTTATAGGTGGAGTTGCCCTTTCGCTGACACCTGCCTCTCGAGACTGGATCCCAGAGAAAAAGCAAAAGGGTCAACAGAGATTGTGGAAGGACCGCGCAATTCAGCTATTGATGTTTGAAGGTTGTTTTATTGGTTTTGGCTGGGGTGTTTTTGATGTTGCCGTTCCGGCTTTTGCAACTCAAGAAGGTGTTCAGCATCGCGTTGCGTGGATCTTCGCTACCTTTGGCGCCGCCACCGTTGTTGGCGGTTTATTGGGTGGTTTGGTTTCAAAGAAGTTGGCACCTTTATCTGCACTGCGTCGCGCATACCTACTGTGGTTGATTACTTGTATACCGGTTTCATTTACCTACCCCGATTGGAGCATGGCGCTAATCGGAGCTTCTATCGGTTTTATAGGTGGGGCTGTTCAAGTCTTTTACTTTGAGGTACTTGAAGCGGTTCGTCCCAAGGGCTCACAAACCGCATCACTTGGTTGGATCTGGAGCGTTGAAGGATCTTTCATGGCTCTGGGTGCTGCAGTTGGTGGTGTAGTTTCTGAAAACTTCTCTCCACGTGTTGGACTTGCCATGTTGCCACTTATGATCCTTATTGGGTTAATAATTTTGTCGATTGGTCGTGCACGTTTAAGCGCTGCTAACGATGTACCAACAGAGGAGGAAGATCTGCAGGCGATGAAGGATATTTCTGACGAATCAAAGTAATTAATGTGCAGCTTCATGCCAGGTAAGACCAAGGCCAGCGTTCACATCTAGCGGTGCCTTTAAAGGATAGGCAGAACCCATTTCGCGTCTAACCAACTTGGTGATTGCCTCCTCTTCTCCTGCAACTACTTCGAGAATTAACTCATCATGAATCTGTAAAAGTAAGCGAGAGTTCAACTTTTCCTTTTCGATACCACCTTGAACATTAAGCATCGCAACTTTGATGATATCTGCAGCGGAGCCTTGAATAGGAGCGTTTAGCGCCATGCGCTCTGCAACTTCACGACGTTGACGATTGTCATGCATCAAATCAGGCAAATAGCGTCTACGACCCATAATGGTTTCGGTGTAACCAACTTTACGTGCATCCTCAACTACAGTTTTTAGATAGTCACGAATTCCTCCAAATCGTTCGAAATAGGTATCCATCAACTGTTGTGCTGCAGGTGGTGAGATATCTAATTGCGCCGCTAATCCATACGAGGATAATCCGTAGGCAAGACCATAGGACATCGCCTTCATCTGACGGCGCATTTCGGGATCTACTTCAGATGGTTTTACTCCAAAAACCAAACCAGCAACTGTGGCATGCAGATCCTCACCTGAGGCAAAGGCTGCTAACAGCTTTTCATCATTTGATAAGTGGGCCATGATGCGCATTTCGATTTGACTGTAATCAGCGGTCAAAAGCGCTGCATAACCTTTGCCAACGGTGAAGCAATCGCGAATCTTTCGACCCTCTTCGGTGCGTACAGGAATATTTTGCAGATTTGGACCGGTGGATGAAAGACGCCCTGTTGCTGCAACTGTCTGCTGAAAATGTGTGTGGATGCGGCCATCGGTAGCGATCTCTGCAATTAAACCTTCCACAGTTGTGCCTAGCTTCTTAGTTTCACGAATGCGAAGTAAGGAGGTGAGAACAGGGTGCCCACTCTTTTGATTTAACCAATCCAAGCTTTCTGCATCTGTCGTGTAACCGGTTTTAATCTTTTTTGTCTTAGGAAGTTTGAGCTCATCAAAGAGAACTACCTGTAGTTGTTTAGGTGATGCGACATTAAATTCATGTCCAACCGAATCATGTGCCGCCTTAGTCTCACGAGCGACCTCTCCCTCAAAAAATTCGGCAAGCTTTTCAAGCTCCTTCTTATTAACCGATATTCCGACGGATTCCATGTGGGCCAACAGCTCGGCAACGGGAAGCTCCAGTGTTGTGTATAACTCCCACAGATTTCGCTCCTTTAATTCGCGAGTCAGAGAGTCTCGAAGGGTAAACATCGCACGAGCCGATGTTAAAAGCTCTTGTTCAGGGGTGCTCTGATTAATCCCAGAACCATCTCCCCAACGCTCCTGAATATCTTTCAACTCCTGAGCTCTTACACCCGGATTCACAAGGTAGGCAGCAAGCGAAGTGTCAAAGGTGATTCCGGTTAGACCATTGGTGCGAGCTAAAGCTTTTCCATCATGTGCGATCTTTGAAATACCTTTGCTTGTAGACCAATCCCCCATGAGCGCAGAGTGAACAAGAAATACATCGTCGGGGCTTAAAGCAACCGCGTAGCTATGCAGTTTTTCATCAACTAATTGAAATGCGACTGATATATCTCCTGAATGCTTTTCAATCTTTGCTGAAGCTTCATCAGGCGTCAAAACACCTTCGGCAATTTCCGTTGCAAAAAGTTCAAAGGCTGCCTCGGCACTCTTTGTTTTGCCCTTGATGAGGATCGGCTTCATCCGATCTTTAAGGGATTTGAACTCTAATTTTTCAAAGAGTGGATTGGTCTTGTTCTCGTCAACACCACTCCATGCAAGAGCATCGATACTGAGCTCTAGTGGAACATTTGCGACCAACTGCGTTAGCTCACGATTTCGGATGACATCATTGATTGAATCCCGAAGTGATTGACCAACCTTGCCACCTAGTTTGTCGAGATTTGCAATCAATTCATGTAAAGATCCGTACTCGACAACCCATTTAGCCGCAGTCTTCTCACCGACTCCTGGAACAGAAGGCAGGTTGTCGCTGGGATCTCCACGTAACGCTGCAAAATCTGGATACTGCTCAGGAGACATTCCGTACTTTTCTTGGACCGCATCTGGAGTCATTCGCGCAAGATCACTAACACCACGCTTTGGATACAGCACAGTTGTCTTGTCATTAACTAACTGGAATGAA
>JBEANK010000104.1:0-3772 GCA_041165485.1 Actinomycetota bacterium
TCGTGACCGTACTCTTTTACACCTTTACGAACTACTGCGCGGATAACCGCGTTAAGACCAGGGCAATCTCCGCCGCCAGTGAGGACACCAATACGCATGATTTACTCCAACAAATTTATTGTTTGATTGAGTGGCTCAAATACTTTCCGCCACCTGTGGTCAACGCTGACTGGCACAGTCTAGCCTTGCCCCATGGCTAATCGACAACTCATCGCCGGCGTGGATTCATCTACCCAATCTGTGAAGGTAGTTATTCGCGATGCTCACACAGGTGAGTTAGTGCGCCAAGGCCGATGGCACCGAGGTCGATCCTTCACATTGGCTGAGTGGATTGCATGCCGCTTTTGCAGAAGCTGGCGGATTAGCTGATGTCGAGGCTATTTCTATTGCAGGACAGCAACATGGCATGGTTGCAATTGATGCGAATGGTGAGGTGATAAGAAAAGCACTTTTGTGGAATGACACCCGTTCTGCAAAGGAGGCTGATGATCTCAACCACGAAGTTGGCGGTGATCAGGAGATCGCGCAAAAAGTTGGATCAAAGTTAGTCGCATCCTTTACTGCATCCAAGGTTCGCTGGATGGCAGATCATGAACCTGAAAATGCTGCTCGCGTTGCATCCATCGCTCTTCCTCACGACTGGTTGTCATGGCAGTTGCAAGGTGGCAAGGATTTGTCCAAATTGTTTACCGATCGCAGCGATGCATCGGGAACTGGATACTTTGATCCAAGCACATCTGATTACCGCGAAGATATTGTGCGCTTAGCGCTCCGTCATGATCAGGAGCTAACCCTTCCAAGAATTATTAAACCATCTCAATTTGGTGGAAACACGAGATCCGGAATTCCAATCGCTGCAGGAGCCGGAGATAACGCCGGAGCTGCATTGGGATTACAGGCACAACCTGGTGATGTCATTGTTTCCTTAGGAACAAGTGGAACCGCTTTTGCCGTTTCGGAAACTCCAACTCATGATGCAAGTGGGGCGGTTGCAGGTTTTGCTGATGCAACAGGGCGATACCTGCCGTTGGTCTGTACATTAAACGCGGCACGTATCTTGGATGCAGCTTGCAGAATTTTAGGCAAGAACCATGACGAGGTTGCCCAACTTGCACTTGCCGGACAACCTGGTGCACATGGCTTAACACTTCTTCCTTACTTTGAAGGTGAAAGAACACCTAACCGCCCTAAGGCAACTGGAGTCTTTGCCGGCATGAACTTAAACAACTCTAATCAAGAGGATATTGCTCGTGCGATGGTTGAAGGAATGCTTGCAGGTTTAGCAGATGCCGTTGATGCCTTGGTTGCATTAGGTGTCGGCGTGAATCGTATTTTGCTCATTGGCGGTGCAGCGAAAAACCCTGCAGTTCCAGTCATCGCTAGCGCATTGTTCGGTCGTGAAGTTCTAGTTCCACCTGCAGGTGAATATGTTGCCGACGGCGCAGCAAAACAAGCCGCCTGGGCCCTGCTTGGTGAGATGCCAAGCTGGAATTTAGGGGAAGTTTCTCATTACACCAGTGTTGCAACACCAGAAGTAATGGCTAGGTATAAAGAGCTTAAAAATAATACGCAGGATTGGTCATGACTCTTCGGCCTGAATATGTAAAACTTCTGCGAGAGATGGCAGAGATGCAAATCCCTGAATTATGGGAAATTCCGATTTCGCAAACCAGAAGATCTGCACAAGCTCAAATGAAAATTGCGGCCGATTTGGCACCTATTCACTCTATCTCCGATAAATACATTCCTGGACCAACAGCCGATCTTCATATTCGCATTTTCAGACCAAATGATTCTGAAAATTTGCCTTGCATAATCTACTTTCATGGAAGTGGTTGGACCCTTGGCTTTATTGATTTATTCAATCCATGTCTTTCAATGCTCAGCAAGGAAAGCGAGAGCATCGTTATTGCGGTCAATTACCAAAAGGCTCCAGAGCACCCATTTCCAGAACCATTTGATGATTGTTACGCAACTCTTGAATGGGCAGTAGATAACGCTTTAGAACTAGGGATTGATCCCAAAAATATCTCAGTCGGTGGCGACAGCGCTGGCGGAAATCTCGCCGCAGCTGTGGCGCTGCGGTCTCAAGATGAGCAATTAATTGCTCTGGCATCTCAATTGCTTGTGTATCCATGTACAAATAAGGATTTTTCCACCCCAAGTTATGAAAAATTTGCAAGTGGATATGGCCTATCTACTAAAGCTATGCAATGGTTTTGGGATCAATATCTTCAAGATGCACGCCATGCTGATAATCCCTATGCCTGTCCCGCTCGTGCCACATCACTTAAAAATTCCCCTCCTACCGTTCTAATTACCGCTCAATACGATCCACTGACCAGCGATGGTGAAAAATATCGAGATCGACTCATTAAGGATGGCGTTGAGGTGATTTACAAAGAATTTTCCGGCGTGATTCATGGTTTCTTTAGAGCCCCTGAGATCACTTCTGCTTCAAATGAGGCGATTACATTTGCGTCGCAAGAGTTGAAAAAGCTCAGACGGTAACGCGAACACCCTTACCGACAATAACAATTCCCCCTTCGCTGATGGTGAATCGTTGGCGATCACGCTCTAAATCAACACCGATCTGTGCACCTGGATCTACAACCACGCTCTTATCGAGAATCGCCTTACGGATAATGGCTTTTTCCCCAATGCGCACATTAGGCATAAGTACTGCTCCTTCAACAATTGCAGCTTTTCCAACTGAAACATCGTAAGAGACAACAGACCCATGCAGAATTCCACCAGAGACAATTGAACCTGCGCCAACGATTGAATCATGCGCTGCGCCACCTTCGCTGAATTTGGCAGGTGGCAGTGATGGTGGATTAGTAAGTAGTGGCCAATCACGGTTGTATAAATTAAAGATTGGATGAATAGAGACTAAATCCATGTGTGCGTCGTAGTAGGCATCAATTGAACCCACATCACGCCAGTACCCCTTATCGCGATCTGTTTCTCCAGGCACAACATTGTTAGCAAAGTCGTAGACCATCGCCTGACCCTGAGAGGTTAGGTAAGGAATGATGTTGCCACCAAGATCATGACGAGATTCGATATCTTCAGAGTCAAGAATTAACGCCTCTTCCATAACATCACGCTTAAATATGTAGTTACCCATCGATACTAATGAAAGCTCAGGGTGTCCTGGCATGGCAGGTGGATCTGATGGCTTTTCATGGAAAGCCTTGATGGTGATTCCATCATCTGCTAACTCGATAACACCAAACTCGTGAGCCTCTGATCGTGGCATGCGGATTGCTGCAACTGTTACACCAGCTCCAGATTCAACATGTTGCTGGAACATCTGCATGGGATCCATGCGATAGACGTGATCAGCACCAAAAACTAAAACATGCTTGGGATCTTCATCATGAATCAGATTGAAGTTTTGCAAGATTGCATCGGCACTACCTGTATACCAACGTGGCCCCAAGCGTTGCTGTGCTGGAACAGGGGTGATGTAATTTCCAAGTAATGATGACATGCGCCATGTTGTTGTGATGTGGCGGTCCAGTGAGTGAGATTTGTATTGAGTCAACACTGCAATCTTGAGCATGTTGGCATTTGCAAGGTTTGATAAAACAAAATCAATCAAACGATATGAGCCACCGAATGGAACCGCAGGCTTGGCACGATCTGCTGTAAGCGGCATTAAGCGCTTTCCTTCGCCACCAGCAAGAACGATGCTGAGCGGAAGTTGCAGTTTGGCCATGTCTTAACGATAGCCTTTCACCCTTGTCGAAGGAAGAGGAATACAAAG
>JBEANK010000105.1:0-3563 GCA_041165485.1 Actinomycetota bacterium
TTCTGTGCTCACGAGGAGTACTTTACTACCCATGAAGGTCGATAGCGAAACCCGAAAAGGGGCTAAGGCGATCTATCGCATCCTCACCAAGACCTACCCGCATATTCGCTGTGAGTTGGATTTTACAAACCCGCTTGAATTAATTGTTGCAACAGTCTTAAGTGCTCAATGCACAGATAAGCGGGTCAACACCGTTACGCCTGCGCTCTTTAAAAAATATAAAAATCCGAAGGCGTACGCAAAAGCAGATCTGCACGAAATTGAGGAATTGGTGCACTCAACCGGTTTTTATCGAGCTAAAGCCCGCAACATCAAGGCGCTGAACATTAAATTACTTGAAGATTTCGGGGGAGAAGTTCCACGCACTCTTGAAGAGTTGATTACCTTGCCAGGTGTTGGACGTAAAACCGCCAATGTTGTTTTGGGGCACGCATTCGATACCCCAGGGATAACTGTTGATACACACTTCGGAAGATTGTCGCGACGTTTTGGTTGGACTAAAGAAACCGATCCAGTAAAGGTTGAAATGGTTGTTCAGCAATTGATTCCACAACCTGAATGGACAAATCTTTCGCAGCGCATGATCTGGCATGGTCGCAGAATCTGTCACTCCCGTAAACCAGCGTGCGGTGCATGTCCAGTGGCAAAAATCTGTCCAAGTGTTGGAATTGGCGAAATGGATAAAGAGAAGGCGTTACTGTTAGTGAAAACAGATAAGGATTTTCGATGAAGAGAGCACTTATTGCCGCAGCATTATTATTGCTGGCCGCATGTTCACCTTCATCATCTTATGTAAAGGGTGAAGTAGTTTCCTGTGAATCTATTTCACAGGATCCAACATTCATTGGCGGCATTGAAATGGATTGCCTTGATCGCAGCGAAGGTGTTCAACTAGGTGCGTTACGTGGTCCGATGGTTGTAAATGTTTGGGGATCATGGTGTGGGCCATGTAAGAAAGAGATGCCAGTATTACGTGCTTTCCATGAGAAAGCACAAGGCAAAGTTCAATTAATCGGCGTTGATGTCGAAGAAGCTAACTTTGATGATGGCCGCACATTTGTAGAACGCAATGGAATCACCTGGCCAAATCTGTATGACCCAGATGGTCGCTCACGCGAATACTTTGGATTAGGTGTTCCAGTTACCTGGTTTATCGCAGCTGATGGTTCAGTTACTTATAAGCATGTTGGAATCATCAAAGATCTCGATGAGATTGTGGTACTGACTGAAAAACATCTAGGAGTAAAGCTTTAATCCTCATCCTTTGATGTGTTCAAGCCTTCAGAGATCAGCTTCATTACATTTGGATCGGCAAGGGTTGTTGCATCGCCAACTTGGCGGTTTTCAGCAACATCCTTGAGTAATCGACGCATGATTTTGCCGCTTCGTGTCTTAGGAAGTTCAGCCACAACCAAGATCTGACGTGGCTTTGCAATCGCGCCAATCTCTTTTGCGACATGGTTACGGAGCTCTGTCACTAACTTTTCTCCACTTGCATGTGCGATACCGCCACGCAAAATAACGAAGGCCACAATTCCTTGCCCTGTCATCGCATCTTGAGCACCAACAACGGCAGCTTCTGCTACAGCCTCATGAGAAACAAGCGCTGATTCAACTTCAGTTGTAGAGATTCGATGTCCAGAAACATTCATCACATCATCGACACGACCGAGCAACCAGATTGCTCCATCCTTATCTAACTTTGCACCATCTCCAGCAAAGTAAATGCCTTTAAATCGTGACCAATAAGTTTCCTTGTATCGCTCATCCTCGCCCCAAACTCCACGCAACATACCGGGCCAGGGCTTATCAAGAATTAAAAATCCTCCATGACCCTTTGCGACTGGGTTTGCACCATCATCGACAACCACCGCGCTGATTCCAGGAATTGCTGTCATTGCAGATCCAGGTTTTGTTGCGGTTACACCAGGCAACGGTGAAATCATGATTCCACCAGTCTCTGTTTGCCACCAGGTATCAACGATTGGACAACGATTTCCACCAATCACCTCGCGGTACCACATCCAGGCTTCAGGATTAATTGGTTCGCCAACTGAACCTAATAAACGTAGAGATGAAAGGTTAAATTTATTTGGGTGTTCATCGCCCCACTTCATCCAGGTGCGGATCAAGGTAGGAGCGGTATACAAAATTGTGACACCGTACTTTTCAATTAATTCGAAAATTCGCCCCTTATGTGGTGTATCTGGAGTTCCTTCATACATAACTTGTGTTGCACCATTCATCAGTGGTCCATAAACAATGTAACTATGTCCGGTGATCCAACCAACATCTGCGGTACACCAGTACACATCGGTTTCGGGCTTGATATCAAAGACAACTCGATGGGTATAGGCAGCCTGCGTTAGATATCCGCCGGTGGTATGAAAAATCCCCTTTGGCTTTGCAGTAGTACCTGAGGTGTACAAAATGAAGAGCGGGTGCTCAGAATCAAAGCCCTGTGCTATGTGTTCAGTTGATTGGCGATCAACTATGTCATGCCACCAGATATCAGTAACTGAATTCCAGGCAGTTTCTTGTTTAGTTCTTTGTACTACAAGAACTTTTTGAACATTGTGTTGACCCTTTAAAGCTTCATCTACAGCGGGCTTAAGGGCAAAGGTTCCACCCTTTCTAAAACCACCATCTGCAGTAATAACTAATTTTGCATCCGCATCTTGAATTCGTGACAACAATGCTTCTGCAGAAAAACCACCGAAGACAACCGAGTGAGCAGCACCAATGCGTGCACATGCCAGCATTGCAATTGCAGCCTCGGGAATCATCGGCATATAAATCGCGACGCGATCCTTTGCTTGTATTCCCAACTCAATGAGAGCATTAGCTGTTTTCTTAACTTCAACGAGCAACTGCGCATAAGTAATTGTTCGTGTATCGCCAGGTTCGCCTTCGAAGTGAAAGGCAACTCGGTCTCCACGACCTTCAAGCACATGTCGATCTAGAGCATTAAATGATGCATTGATTTTTCCACCAACAAACCACTGTGCGTAAGGTGCTTCCCATTGCAGGGTTTGTGTCCATGGAGTTTCCCAACTCAACGCCTTTGCTTGTAAATCCCAAAACGCCAAGCGATCCTTTTCAGCTAACTCGTAAAGCTCGGCATTTGCATTTGCTTGTGCCGCAAAGGCTGCTGTGGGTGGAAATTGTCGATCCTCACTTAGCAGGTTCTCTAGGGATTCATGATCTTGGCTCATAACGCGAGAGGCTACCTGTTGAACTTTGTTATCAACAGAGAATTCGCAAGCGAATTTGTAATCAGCAGGCCGCCCCGAAGATGCCCTCAAGGAAAGGAGACACAATGCTGACCTCATTTATTTTGGCTCTCATCAAGTTGTTGAGTAACCCGGTGCTGGTGGCGGCCCTGGCTAAGTTCTTGGCCAACGCCCTCAAAACGGTGAGTTAGAAGGTAAAGCCTGAGCGAAAAGACCCTCCCAGCAAGGCTGCGGAGGGTCTTTTTGTGCCATTCGGGCGAAGGTGAGAGGATTGGTCGTAAGCCTCTAGACGACTCAACGAAGCGCTCAGTCTAAAGATTTACAACGAGC
>JBEANK010000106.1:0-4104 GCA_041165485.1 Actinomycetota bacterium
ACAACAGCGTCAGTCATAATGACAGATAACATCGTGGCTAATGCAGGTGCCAACATTCCTGCACCCTTTGCGATACCTGCAAATTCCGCGCCGTCAAAGTTTGCTGTTGCAATCTTTGGAACAGAATCAGTTGTCATAATCGCCTGTGCACTTGTCTGCAGACCATCGTTGCTGAGCACCGGCACAATTGATTCAATTCCGGCAATAATCTTTGGCATTGGCAGTAGTTCACCGATTAAACCGGTTGAACAGACAATTACTTCACCTGATGAAACATTAAGCGATTGACCGACATGTTCTGCGGTTTTATGGGTATCTGCAAATCCCTGTGGACCGGTGCAAGCATTTGCTCCCCCGCTATTGAGGACAACCGCTCGAACGATGCCTCCCTTTGCCACTTGGCGTGACCATGTAACTGGAGCTGCAACAACCTTATTTGTTGTAAAAACAGCGGCCGCAGCGAAGTTTGGGCCCTGATTTTCAATGATCGTTAAATCAAGTGCGCCAGTGCTCTTTAAACCAGCGGCAACTGAAGCGGATCTAAACCCTTGAGGAAGTTTCATGCACCGATACCGTCAAGTGCTAAACCACTTATCTCAGAAAGCCCACAAATGAGATTGGCATTTTGAATTGCTTGGCCAGCAGCACCCTTGCCCAAGTTATCGATAGCAACTGAGACAACACTTTGTTACTTCCGGTGACAGCACTTGTCTTGGGCATCTGCCCGGCAGGTAAAAGATCAACAAAAAACTCATGGGCATAATGCTTTGAGTAGAGCTGGTGTGCTTGCTCGGTGGTTATTGCAGAGGTCAGTTTTGCGGTAATCGTTGCAAGAATTCCGCGTGGCATCGGAGCTAAGATCGGCGTAAATGAGATCTTTACTTCCTTGTTCGCAACCGTCGATAGGGCTTGTTCGATCTCTGGTGTGTGCTGGTGGACTCCGCCAAATTTATATGAACTCAACGACCCCATGACCTCGCTACCAATCAAATTGATCTTCGCACTTCGTCCAGCACCAGTTGTACCTGATGCTGCAACCACAACAATGTCAGAGCTTTCGATAAGTGAGATCGCGGGCGCAATTCCTAGCGAAATCGAAGTTGCATAACAACCTGGGTTTGCCACTTTGTTCTGATTTTTTATCTCCTCGCGTTGACCTGGTGCAAGCTCTGGTAATCCATACACCCAAGCGCCGGCGTGCTTTCCACCGTAATACTTTTCCCATTGAGAGGGATCTTCTAATCTGAAATCCGCGCCAAGATCTACAATCTTTAGATGTGAAGGCAGCTTTGAAATCAATGCTGCTGACTCTCCATGTGGCAGAGCGAGAAATACCAGCTCGATCTGTGTGAAATCTATTGAATCTGCGGTTACGAACTTACGTCCTGCATAACTTTGCAGTTGCGGATGTACAGATGTGACCTGCTCCCCTGCATTTGAGTGTGCACTTACAACTGCTACCTCGAAGACTGGATGCGTCGCCAAAAGTCTGAGTAACTCTCCGCCGGCATAGCCGCTTGCACCAATGACCGCTGTTTTCATGGGTCTAGGGTAATGGATTATCTATAATTATGCAATCTTATGCATAATTATGCGGTACGTACAACAGCTCCAAACTTTGCCGCTGCAAGGGCGGTCGCTGCTTCACGCATGGCTGAAACCTCTTCGCCTGTCAGAGTTCGATCAGAGGCGCGAAAGACCAAGGTAAAGGCTAAGGAGATCTTTCCATCGCCGATCTTGTCGTACCGATCAAAGAGAGTGATGGATTCGAGTAATTCGCCCGCACCTTCACGTAAGGCCGCCTGAAGATCCGCGGCGCTGACAGTGGAGTCAACTATCAATGCAACATCTTGAACAGCGGCTGGCATAGTTCCAACGGTTGTTGGACGAACCAGCGATGACTCGGGAAGTGCATTTAATGCAACGGCAAACGCAACGGAGCGCTCTGGCAAACCATAAGCGGCGCATATACGAGGGTGAAGTTCTCCGGCGTGTGCAACCGCTTTACCGTTGACGATCAATTCAGCGCATCGTCCAGGATGCCATGGTGCTAAATCTGAACGAGCAACGCTCCATTCAAGGTTACAAAGCTGCAAAATATCTTGGGCAAAGGCGATCGCATCCTGCCAGTTATAGGCACGGGCCTTACCCTGCCAATTTTCATTCTCAGTCTTTCCAACGAGCAAGCCAGCTACGTGATACCCCTGGGTTGGAACAGATGCAAAGATTTCATCGATGATCTTTTGATCGGGACGTTTTGAAAGATCTGGCGAAACCGCCGGTACTAGCTTCTGTGAACTACGGAAGATCGAGCCCATTTCAAAGATTGCGAAGTCTTTTGCGCCTCGGCTGATATTTCGCTGTGCGACCTCAATCAAACCGGGAACTAGATGTACCCGCATCAATGGAAACTCTTCAGACATTGGGTTTGCAACCTTGTATGTTGAAGCTCGCTCACCTACGAACCCCATTGAATCAATTGTTGTTTGATTGGTAAATGGAAAGGTTTGAACCTCTGCCAATCCTCGACTTGCCAGCATTGTTGCAACGGCACGACGACGCTTCTGTGTTGGTGTCAAAGTCGCATGTAATGGGCGTGGAGGAAGAACTGAAGGGATCTTGTCGTAACCGATCATGCGAGCAACTTCTTCGGTGAAATCAGCTGGAGTCAATAGATCTGAGCGCCATGAAGGAGGATCGATGGTGAAACGCTTCTCATCAACATCGCAGCCAATAACGCGAAGCACTTCAGCAACCTTTGCCGCTGGAACTTCAAAGCCCAAAATCTTGGAGATATACGCTGGATCGATAGTGACGGTCGGGGCGAAAATAGGTGCACCATCTACAACTGTTGCGACATGTTGTGCCGAGCTGTGCGCTGTTAGCAGTTGAACAAATCGAGCTGAAGCAAACTCCGCCAATGATGGATCAACGCTGCGCTCTAATCGACGAGATGCTTCAGATGAAAGCTTGTGTCGGCGTGAGTTCTTAGCAACGCATGTTGGATCGAATCGAACCGCCTCGAGTGCAATATCCGTTGTAGTCTCAGTTATCTCCGAAGAGAGACCACCCATCGTGCCAGCTAGAGCTAATGGCTGCTCATCATCACAGACCATCAAATCATCGGGATCCAGGGTGCGCTCTACCCCATCCAAGGTTTTAAACTTTTGAATGGAGGCTGCGCGCTTAATGGTTAAACCACCCTTGATCTTTGATTTATCAAAGGCGTGCAACGGCTGTCCAAGCTCTAACATTACATAGTTGGTAACATCGACAACCAATGAGATAGAACGCATTCCCATTTTTTCAATACGTCGTCGCATCCAGATTGGTGTTGTCGCCTTAGGATCAAAGTTTGAAAGCGTGCGTAGATAGAACACCGATGCTGTTGATTTATCAGCAATCTTTGCCGATACACCTCTGCCAGTTTCTTCAAATTTGAGGGTGCGCAACGCATCAACTGGATCTGTGAATTTCAAGTCAAGGGATCCAGCTACTTCACGTGCGATTCCACGAATGCTTAATGCATATCCTCGATCAGGATTAACCGCGACATCAAAAATGACATCATTAATCTGCAGAACTTCGATCGCATCTGTGCCGATCGTGACTTCGCCTTCCGCAAAAACCATAATGCCAGCGTGATCATCGCTAATTCCAAGCTCACGTGCTGAACAAATCATTCCATTTGAAGTTTTGCCGTAGGTTTCACGTGCACCAATTGTGAAATCACCAGGAAGAACCGCTCCCGGTAGCGCGGCTACTACTAGATCCCCCACTGTAAAGTTGGTTGCCCCGCAAATTACATAACGGGTTTCACCCTCGCCACAATCAAGGCCTACATAGCGAATTGGCTTTTTAAACTCAGTAATCTCTTCAATAGAAAGCACCTTGGCAAACTTCAGTGGCCCTGTTAAATCTGCACCCTGCTTGATGATCTCTTCAACCTCAAAACCAACACGAATAAGCCCGTCAGAGATTTGTTCAGGTGTAACTGATGCTGGGATATCTACAAACTCTTTGATCCACGATAAAGGAGCGCGCATTACAGGCCAACTCCAAACTGTCGTGTGAAACGTAGATCGCCTTCGACGATGTCATGCA